>JASJDF010000242.1 GCA_030065715.1 Xenococcaceae cyanobacterium MO_188.B19
AGATCGTGGGTGATGAACAAATAGGTTAAATTAAATTCAGTTTTAAGTTCTAACATCAAGTCTAAAACTTGAGTTTGCACTGTTGCATCTAGCATACTGACAGGTTCATCACAGATTACTAGTTGAGGACGAGTAATTAAAGCACGAGCGATCGCAACCCGTTGTTGTTGTCCGCCAGATAACTGGGAAGGATAGCGGTTGTAGTAGTCCTCAACAGGAGTTAAACCCACTTTTTCTAACATCTGTAATACCTGATTTTTGGCTTCAGCACCCTTTGCAAGGTTGTGAATAAAAAGCGGATCGATAATACTTTCTCCCACAGTCATTAGAGGATTAAGACAAGCGTGGGGATCTTGGAAAATCATTTGTATATGACGACGTTTCCCTCGCATTTTCTTAGGAGATAACTGAGTTAAATCTTCTCCTAAAAATTCCACACTTCCTGAAGTGGGCTGCAACAATTGTAGGATAGTTCTAGAAAGGGTACTCTTGCCACAGCCAGACTCTCCCACTAAGCCCAAAGTTTCCCCTGAAGATAGTTCAAAGTTAATATTATCTACAGCCCTAATAACATTCTTTTCCTGAGACAATAATTGTTGAATAAAATTACTTTCTAAGGTGAAATATTGCTGTAAATCTTTAACTCCTAAAATAGGTTCAGATGAATTAAGATTCACAGGTGCTGGAACATCCGAAGGTTGCTGAATTTTTAATGCTGCTGCTAATAAAGACTGGGTATATTCGTGTTGAGGCTGATACAAAATAGATTTTACTGCTCCAGTTTCCACCATTTTGCCTTGATACATTACGCCAATGCGATCACAGTATTCTCCCACCATTGCTAAATCGTGGGAAATTAGGATTAGAGCCATATCCCTTTCACTACATAAACGGGTTAATTCCCGTAGGATTTCCGCCGAAACCGTAACATCCAAACTGGTAGTAGGTTCATCTGCTACGATCATTTTAGGATTTAGTAGTAAGGCTAATGCGATCGCAACTCTTTGACGCATTCCACCACTAAATTCATGAGGATATTGTGCCCAACGGTTAGGGGGAATCTTTACCGCTTCTAACACTTCCAAAGCTTGATCTCTTGCTACTTTACGAGATAATTGAGGTTGATGAGCTTTTAAAGTTTCTAAGCAATGATCGCCGATAGTCATCAGAGGATCGAGACGTGTCATGGGGTCTTGAAACACTAGAGCCACTATTTCCCCTCTTAATTGCCTTAATTCCCGATTATTTAACCCTAAAATTGATTTTCCCTGAAACTTAATTTCTCCTGCTATCTGGCTTTGGTCAGGCAATAAACTCATAATAGTCTTGCCAATGGTAGATTTACCACAGCCAGACTCTCCTACCAGTCCCAATCTGGAGCCTGAATCAAGACTAAAAGAAATATCATCTATTGCCCAGATTGTATCTAATTGTGATTGATGAGGATAAGCAACTCTCAGATTATTAACTTCTAGTAGGGACATAGTTTAGATCGAAATAGATATATTAAAGCCAATATTAGCAATCTCTAGGCAAGGATGATTAAGAGTAATGTCCAATCCAAAGTGATTATTTCTCTTAATTATTAAAATATTTTCTATACACATTATATGTATAATAGTACGCATAATACATATGGAGTCGGATTATGAGAACTAATATTGATTTGGACGATCAACTTCTAGAACAAGGTTTTGCTATTACAGGATTGAGAACCAAAAAAGAATTAGTTAATTTTGCTCTAGCTGAATTAATTAAAAGAAACACTAAAAAAGACTTATTGGAATTGGCAGGTGAAATTGAATTTGTCGATGGTTTTAATACCGATACTTTAAGACAAAACCGCTATGTTATTGATTGATACTTCAATTTGGATCGAGGTATTACGAGATAAATCTAAAGTCAAAGCAGCCAAATTAAAAACCATAATTGCTGGACGGAATTATTATTTATCTATATTTACCAAAATGGAACTTTTACAAGGATGTAAAGATGAAATTGAATGGGCAAAAATAAGTTCTTATTTGATGGTTCAAAACTATCTTGAGCCTAATTATGATTCAATTTGGGAAAATTCTGCCAGACTGTATTTTGAACTTCGTCGAAAAGGAATTACGATTCGCAGCAACATTGATTGTGCTATCGCAATAATTGCAATAGAAAATAATTTGACTCTTTACCATTGCGACCGCGATTTTGAGGAAATCGCAAAGCATACTGTTCTCAAGCAAAAAAAGCTCAATCTTAGAATTTGATAATGTAAGGAAATCCTTTGGGCTTACATTCTTTTTACTCCCAACTCCCCAATTTTCCTTGTCACCCTTGTTATTTTAATACTTCAATTACTAACAATTCCCGACCACTGTACTTTCTTCTCTTTAGTGCGACGGTAAGAAAAAAAGTAGTCTGGCTCTTGATAGGTGCAATAAGGAGCGATCGCAATTTGAGATTCTTTAATGCCTATTTGCTGTAATTGAATGCTATTAACTTGTCTAATATCTAATCTAACCCTTCCTGGATGAGTATCTTCCAGTATAGGAGGATTGGGTAATTCCAATAAAACTGATAAACCATCTGACTCAACAGTAGGTGAGATAGTTTTTCCAACTTCCATAGCAACTGTTTCAGAAACTTGATAAACTTCTCCTGAAATAGCGGGTCCTATGGCAATGCGTAAATTATCAAGATTGCTATCATTTTCCGTAAATTTTGCGATCGCATTCGGAACAATTTTTTGCGCTGTCCCACGCCAACCAGCATGAACTGCTGCAACTTTTCTGGTTTTAATATCTGCAATTAAAATTGGATTACAATCAGCACTAGCTACCCAAACAGCTTGCTTATTTTCAGTAGCAAAAATCCCATCTCCATCAGCCAATTTTTGACCTGATTCTAGTACCTGACTCATTTCGGAGGGAGTTAAAACCACATTACCATGTACTTGTTTGAGTCTATAGGGTGTAGCTGAACTATCTAAGGCTGTTACTAACTTTTCTGGTGTGTGGGGATAACACTGTTGAGTAAAAAAACCATGTTGCCATGATGCTAGTAAATCACAAGTTAAATAGGGTAATCCTTCCCAACTTTGCCATTGCCAACCAGAATTAATTGTATTCACTGCTACTCCCTTGACTTCTCTAATTAACTGTATAAGTAACTTCCTGAACTTGACCAGGTTTACCCAGTAATTTTTCTGTTCCATGATTGTAGGTAACAACTACACCACCAGCATTACCTGCTATGATAGTCACCTGTTTTTTGCCTTTCCAAGTACGATGAGTTCCTGCGGGAAGAGTTCCTTCAAAGATAACTTTTCCATCTACAATGACTTTCATCCAACAGCGATCTTTTAAGTCTATATCTACTGTAACTTCATTATTAGATTGGGAAACTAGTTGAGATGGGTTGGAAATGCTATCTAAAGATTCCCTTATTACCTCAGAATTTTTCGGTTCTAGGGTAGAAGTAACTAAAGTTTCATTGGTAGATATCAGTTGATTATCCACTACATTAAAAGCAATAATTCTGACCGAAATTCCCACGAGCAAAAGATATAGTAGATATAAGTGGATTGAGTGTAATCGAAAACCACTAAACCACATTAAGGGGCGTTTAATGGGTTTGGGTTCAGAGTCAGATACAACGGTATAGTCTGGTATATCTGTTACACCAAGAGCCGAAGCATACTTCTTAATTAAAGCTAAGGTATAAAAAGGTTCTGGTAAATGCTCTGTTTCACCCTGCTCAATAGCCACTAGGATGCGCTTTGCGATCGCAGTTTCTTCCGCAATCGTATCTAGAGAGATACCTTTTTCTGTACGAATTCGATACAGATTAGTACCTATTTCTTGTAACTTTTGTTTTTGTTCTAAATAATTTTGATTATTATATTTTGTCATAAACTGCGCTCCCATTCGGTGCAGCTAAATTAACAGGTGATACTGGTGATTATTATTTCAAAAAGATAACTTCTGTTTTGCTCAAATGGCGATATTTCCCTGATGGTAAATTGCCATATTCCGAACTATTGAGACTAAGTGAGCCAATATGGGTTCGATGCAAACTTAAAACTCTAAAACCTAATTGTTCTGCAATCCTTCTTATTTGACGATTCTTGCCTTCTTGTAAAACAATCTTTAATAAAGTCTTATTTGTCTCTTTTCTGACTATGGTTACTTCAGCGGGTAAGGTTGTGCAATCAGATAAAGTAACTCCTGTACGCCAGCGTTGTAAATCTTTCATCGTCGGATGACCATTTAACCAAACTAGATAAGTCTTTGGTAAATGATAACGAGGATGAGTTAATTTGAGGGTTAAATCTCCGTCGTTGGTTAGCAGTAGCGCGCCTGTAGAATTGAAATCAAGTCTCCCTACAGGATGAATCCCTTGTCCTTCTTTTAGTTTAGCAGGAAGTAAATCCAAAACCGTTGTTCTACTTTGTGGATCGTAACAAGTGGAAACTACACCTAGAGGCTTGTTCAATAGTAGATAAATTTTTTGAGGGCGATGATTGGCTTTAATCACTTTGCCTTCTATCTCTAATATGTCTTCTGTGATATCTGCT
The DNA here is from genome assembly GCA_030065715.1 of Xenococcaceae cyanobacterium MO_188.B19. GTDB lineage: Bacteria > Cyanobacteriota > Cyanobacteriia > Cyanobacteriales > Xenococcaceae > JASJCP01. The sequence goes on from JASJDF010000242.1 coordinate 4,565, forward strand.
TTGTCACCCAAGACAGCAACGCGGTTGTTTAACTTAACTTTACCTTCTAAGATCATTTGTTCAGCCTTCCGTCGTGACGCAATTCCCCATTGAGACAGTATTTTTTGTATCCTTTCTGCCATTGACTACTATCCTCTAAAATTGGTACATATCAGTATGACAAAAAGATTGGAATTAATAGAGTTCCCAGAAAAATACTGAAAATATCAATAATTAAGAGACAATTTGTGATGAAACTTATAGATTTATTTAGCATTGGATGATTATTGACAGATTACTGGGTAGTGGAGTTAAACTTTGGCTGCGATCGCAACTTACAGGAATTGAAAGACTAGAAGTAGCAATAAGAGGCAAAGATCGGCAAATTATGACGGGTTATATACCTGAAATTTTTATTGCTGCTGATGCTGCTATCTACCAAGATATTGCCTTGAGTCAAGCTGAAGTTAAGGGAGTTAATATTCGCTTTAATCTCAAGGAAGTGATTAAAGCCAAACCGTTTCAACTTTTAGAGCCAATTTCAGTAACAACTAAAGTATTAATTAAAGAATCGGATTTACAAGCTTCCTTAGAGTCTTCTCTATTATCAGAAGGTTTGACAAGTTTTTGGCGTGATTTACTTCAAAAAACGAATCATAGTACGGCTGAAGAATTACAAAACTCATCGATAGTGTGGCAAGAATTTTCCCTGACTCCAGAAAAGTTAGAGCTGACTGGTACGATAGAGGACAATAATTCTCAAATAACTATTATTACTGGCTTAAGTTTGTTGAATCCTCAAACTTTGTTGTTTTCCTCCGTTACAATTCTAGGTGTTCCCGAATTGGCACAAAACCCAGTATCAGAATTGGCGATCAATCTGGGAAATGAAGTAAGGATTGCGGAATTAAAGTTAGAGGAAAATCAATTATCACTTAGGGGAACAATTACAGTTTTACCTTCTGTTTAATAGATGCAAAAAAAACGGACATCTCACAATGTCCGCTCTAAGTTCAGGTTTTTTATCAAATAAAGAGGTAGTAACAGAAAAATCTCTTAACTACTTCCTATAGATGGTATGGTATTTTTGCCAACTACTAGGTAGTTTGAAAACAAAAATTAAGTACCATTGAATAAAGTTATCATGAAACAACAATTCTTTACTTGGTTAAATCGTCTTTTGGTAGCAGACGTTTTTCTGGTTCTATTTGGTTTTCTCTGGTTTGCGATCGCTGTTATTGGAAAATACTTAGATATTCCTCTGGGGTTTGATCTTTGGTATAGGTTGTGGCAACCCCTGTTTAACCCCGCAATTGGAATTCTTTTTTTAGGTGCGATCGCTAGTTGGTTGGCAAATAAAGTATCAGAAAAGCTCAATTCTGACTAATCTATTTATTTACTATAATATGTTACGGCAATCTTTCTTAATGATTAATGATTTTGTTTACAAAAGTCAACTTTAAGGTGCACTGTGCAATCAGCTACTACTAACGGGTATTTAACAAATCCAGGTAAAGCATATTTATCTAATAAATCTATCCCTAAAGCCGATTTAGTCAAATAAACCAGATAAATAATAACTAATAACAATAAGGATTTTTTGAGCGAAAAGTAGTTGGCAAACATGAGTGTGTGTATGTGATTTTTCACATTAGAACAAGCAAAAGTTAAAAGTCAGCTCATATCTAATTTTTAACTTTTTTTGTTTAAATAAAATGCCCAAAAAATAATAAAAACGCCAAACTTTCTCCGAATATTTACTGATATTCTTTTTCCGTATTTTCACTGAAGTTGTTGAATTTTATCAACAAAATAGTTAGTACGATAATCTAAAGATTCTGCTACAGCCAATCCTGCTTCAAATGAAGCTAACGCTTGAGGATATGCCTCTATTGCTAAATAAAGATTTCCTAAATTATCGTAAGCATTAATTAAGCCATAAAAATTATTGGATTTTTGTTCAAGATTAATTAATTGTAAATAAATTGCGATCGCCAGTTCTGGTTGATTGTTTTGTTGATAAAGTCTTCCCAATTCAGTTAGAGCATCTGCTGCGACAGCCACCTGTCGTAGAGATTGAGCTAAAGTATAAGCTTCTTGATAGTATTGACTAGCTAACTGTGACTGCTGTAAATTTTGGTAATTATTGCCCACTGCAATTTTTAATCTAGGAATTGCACTAATTTTGCCTTCTGTCAGATATTGATCGATAAGTTGCTGTTGATTTCTAATGGCAGATTCTGGCTCATTTAGATAGTGATAAATTTCAACTAAATTGATTAAATAGGGTTCTAAAAGTGGATCATTTTCTTTTGTTGCTAAATCATTCTTGACTAAAGTTAGTAGCTCTTCATAGATAGAAGCTGCGGACAAATAATCAAATCTAGCAAAATAAAGTTTTCCCAGTTGTTCTAAATTATTTTTTTCTCTTACCAAATCATTTTGCTGGCGAGCTTCTTGTAAAGTTATTTGGTAAATACTTACGGCGCGATCGAGATATTTAATTTGCTGATAAGATAAAGCGATAGCGTCAAGAAAATCATTATTAAAATTATCTTCAGTTGCTGCTGCTTCTTCTATAGCAATTAATCGTTGAGCAATTTCTCTTAATTCTGTTCCTCGATTTTGTTCCCAAGCAATATTACCAATTCTTCCTAAAGCTATAACTTCCGATTTTCTGCCCAAGGCTCGTTGTAATTTTATTTCCCTAAACCAAAGTTGAAAAGCTAATTCTTGGTTACCTAAATTTAGTTCTGTAGTTGCTTGCTGATTAATCCTAACTATTTCCTGCTCAATTCTTCTAATTTCAAAAGCCGATAAATCTCGTTGAATGTTAGGAGGAGGAATTAATGGATCTTCGAGGGGAGTTTCGAGGGAGTTACTAGGGTTACTTTGGGCTGTAGCTGATAAATTAATCAACCCTAAATTAAAAATATTTACTATTAAATTGAACCAAATAATAGAGACTATATTGAATTTAAAATTATTCTGACTTTTTAGTTTCACTGGATAACATAACTATTCTTTAATTAATTGCTAATATATCAACTTTAGATGTTTTATCCCAAAATTAGGGACAATTCAAAAACTGACATCTTAGTCCAAAAAAATCAAATATTTAGTCTCCTTTCTGGGCAAATCGTAACTTTGCTGAACGAGAACGGGGATTAGCTTTTTGTTCTTCTATTTCGGGAATTATGGGTTTTTTGGTAATTACTTTTAATAAATCATGATTCCTGAATCCATGTTTAACTATTCTGTCTTCTAGACTATGAAAACTGATGATTCCAATAATTCCTCCTGGTTTCAACCAATAGGGTGCTTTTTCAACAAAAGTTTCTAAAGATTCTAATTCCTGGTTAACTGCAATACGTAATGCTTGAAAAGTTCTAGTTGCTGCATGAATTCTACCGTGACGATATTTGCCTGGAACGGAAGATGCGATCGCACTAGCTAATTCTGTAGTAGTATAAAAAGGGCGTTTTTGAACAATATTACGAGCAATACGTCGAGAGAATCTTTCTTCTCCATATTTATAGATTATATTGGCTAAAGATACTTCTTTTTCGTAATTAATAATATCTGCTGCTGTCAAAGACTGAGTTCGATTCATCCGCATATCTAAGGGAGCTTCCTGACGAAAACTAAAGCCTCTTTCTGCTACATCAAATTGAGGAGAGCTAACGCCTAAATCTGCAATAATCCCATCAAATAATTCGCCTTGAGGCTTGTATCGAGCAAAATTACCGTGCCATAAAGTCAGTCGTTCGGGATAATAGGATTGTAGCCTATTTTTTACTGCTGCGATCGCATCTAGATCTAAATCCACTGCTGTCACTTTGACTTGAGATTCAGCAGCTAAAATCAACTCACTATGTCCCCCTCTACCAAGAGTCGC
>JASJDF010000243.1 GCA_030065715.1 Xenococcaceae cyanobacterium MO_188.B19
TTCTTGACGTACTCCCCGCCGTAAAACGAACGGGGATTCTAAACATCACTGCCTAGATTTTCTCTTTCCTTGAGTTCCCTTACTTCGATCTGTTTCCAGATTCAAGCAGAGGGGAATCTCTCCAGAGACTTCACATTCCGTGCGCCCCACGGTAGTTGACCATGCTTTTAGGGCAGATTTAAGGATATTTCTGGCTGCGTTTTCGTCTCTATCAGCCACATATCCACAATGAGGACATCTATGGGTTCTAGTACTGAGAGTTTTTACTACCTTCTCTCCACAGTGAGAACAATTTTGCGAGGTGTAGACTGGATTGACGGCTATAACTGGAACACCATAAACAACCCCAAAATATTCTAACCATTCGCGAAAGCGATACCATGCAGCATCAGATATAGATTTGGCTAGACAGTGGTTCTTAACCATATTACCCACTCTTAGGTTCTCAATCGCTACTAAATCGTTAGATTGTATGACGCGCTGGGCTAACTTACAGACCCAGTCGTTACGCCTGCGTGAAACCTTAAGATGGGCTCTACCTAATTTATTCCTGGCTCTTGAGCGATTTTTACTTCCCTTTTGAGTCTTGGATAGACGACGTTGCAAACGTTTGATTTTGCGTTCATCTCTTCTCAAGAATCTCGGATTATCTACTTTTTCACCAAAGTTATCAGTATAGAAATGGTTTAAACCTACATCCAGTCCTACTTGTCTGCCCGTTAGTTCTTTATTTACCTCCCTACTATGGTTAATTAAAAACTGTGCATAATAGCCGTCATGCCTTCTGACTACTCGAACTCGCTTGATTTGGTCGAGTTGATAAAAATGCAAATCCCGATTACCCCAAAGCTTAAAAGTCCCTGCTTTAAAACCATCGGTGAAATTAAGATAACGTCTATCTTCGGATAATTTCCATCCACTAGTTTTATATTCTACTGAGGCTCTAACTTGGTATTTCCTGAACTTTGGGAAACCCTTCTTCCCAGATATTTTAGCCTTACAGTTACGATAAAATCGTTCTACTGAAGCCCAGGCTCTCTCGGCATGAGCTTGTCTAGCCATAGAATTCAACTGTTTAGCCCAAGGAAAGTTAGGATTGTCGGCTAGAATTTTGCAGTATTTATAGGCATCATTACGACTCTTAACCTGACCATCGATCCAAGCGCGAATTACAGAATTACGCACAAAACGACCAGTACGAATAGCTTGATTGAGCTTTTCATATTGGTAGAGTGTACCTTCTAACTTGCTTTCGTAGACGAGCATTTTATCGTTTTGACTTACGATAAGATTATATCATATCTCAAAAAGCCGTCTTGAAAAGACGGGGCTTTAAACCCCATTATTTCGGTAAATTAATTTTTTGTGAGAATTTTAAATTAGTACTAAAAATTCTCTTTTTTAAACGAATGGCAATTTTATCAGCCTCAGATTCATAAACTCTGACTTGATAGATATGATCTCTTACTGATTTAGGATCACGGAAAAAAGTACGGGCAGAAATGATTACTGTTTGGACAGTTTGAACTACTACATTTACCAATTCTAAAAATTCTTTGATAGTGAGTTCAATTGCTTTTTGGGTTATACGCTCTTCCATTTGAGTTGCTTGACCCTGTTCAATCATTAATGCCTGAAAATTATTTCCCATTGCATCGACCAGAGAAAACAAATCCGTCAATAACCTAAGAACATCCCCTCGAAAATCAGGAATTAACATTTCACTATAAAGAGTATTGACAATAGAACGACGTAACTCTTTACATCTTTCTTTGAGAGCAATAATTTGTGATAATTTTTCTTCACAAGCTTCTGAGACTTTTTCTGCTTCTAGAAAGGTTGTGATTCCTCGTTCAAAATAAATTGCTCCTTCTCCAACTTTATCGAGAAATTCATCAATTTGACCTTCCAATAATTTTGTTTTGCCAAATAGAGGAGGTGTTTCTTTGGACATAATTCATAATTAGGTTTTAGGTTTTAGGTCTTAGGTTTTAGGTATTTAATGGAGGAAAAATTTATTACCTATTACTTGCTTAAAGCAATTCTTAAAGTAGAGAGACAGCAATAAATTAATTGTCTAAGAGCTTGCTTAATTTTTTGCCTCAAATTTAACTGCAAACTGTTGTATTAAAATTATTACACTGAAATGAAGACCATCTATTAAGTAAATTACGAAAGTACATACAATAAGACAATTAAGCAGATGGGTGTAAATAAATATAAAGCCGAAATGAGGTGCTATCCCTTGATTGGTAAGCTTTCAGCTAATAGCTAACGTCCGTGCAAAGTATAGGTGTTAAGGAGAGAAAGGAGATTATAAGGTTGCAATGATTCAAACTACTATCAGCAAAAAACTCTTAAAAATTATTTTGACGGCTCTTTTGGCAAGTTTGGGAACAGCATTTATGGAACTAAAGCCCAAAGCCAGTTTAGGAGCAGAACGAATCACTTTTTCTTTTCCTGTGGTGGGTCAATTTAATCTCTCGGTAGATTCTTTAGCAGTTTTTGCTGAAGAAGGAAAAATTACTCCAGAATTTGAATTCTATGCTAAACGACTAGATGACAAGACTTTATCCCGATTTCGAGAAGCCCTGCAGGAGAGGTTCGATGTTAGCCCTACTACTGTTTCTCGCGTGACTAATATGCCAATGGGAGAAAATTTTCTCAGGCAATTAGGAGAAGTTATTTACACTCATCCAAAGCGCAACGGGATTTATGCTATTCGTTCTGCTCTGATTTTAGCAGCAGCAGATGCTGAAGGTTTGACTTTCATTAATTTTATGCGCCATTTCCCTACCCAGGATATTCAACTCAATACCCAGTTGATTTTTACTCTAATCAAAGAGTTAGGTAATTTCTTATCTTATAACGAAACTACGATAAATGCGATCGCGGAACAGGGAAGTAGGGAAGTTAATTCTCAGCAAATAGCAGATTTTGAGCAAATGTCTGACATCCGTGAACCAGGCTCTTATTCTGTTGTGCAAAAAACCATGACCTTCGCGATCAATCAAATTCGCCAGACTCAATTAGGCTTTGCCACTGATTATAGTCTTGATGCTGATATTTATTTGCCTGAAGGTCTAACAGAACCTGCTCCTCTTTTAATATTTAGTCACGGTTTCACTTCCAGCCGTTCTCATTTTGATTATCTGGCACAACATCTGGCTTCCCATGGCTACATAATAGTTGTTCCCGAACATATTGGCAGCAATAGCGAGTTTAAAGACGCTTTTTTGCGCGGTGAACTTAGAATTGATGTGAGTCCGGTAGAATTTTTTAGCCGACCTCTAGATATTACTTATCTTCTGAATGAGATACAAAATAATTCAGAATTTCCAGGACTGATTAATTGGGAGCAAGTTGGTGTTTTGGGTCATTCCTTTGGTGGTTATACTGCACTTGCTCTTGCTGGAGCCCCTATGAACCGAGATAGAACCAAGCAAATATGCCAAGAAAACAAACCGACTCTTAATGCTTCTATACTATTGCAATGTCGTGCTAGTTCTTTACCTCCAGGACAATACAATCTGAAAGATCCTCGCATCAAAGCAGCAATAGCAGTTAATCCCGTTACCAGTTCGATTTTAGGACTGGAAAATATGAGGCAGATATCTATTCCTACGATGATTTTAGGTGGGAGTGAGGATATTGTTGCTCCTTTTATTGAAGAACAAGCTCATCCTTTTTTGTGGTTAACCACCCCTAATAAATATTTAGGAGTTATGGTAGGGGGCAGTCATAACTCTACCAGCAATGAAGACGGAGTTAGCAGTTTACCCGATATTTTACAAGGAGTACGTCCCGATTTAGCTAGAATCTATCTCAAAGCCATGAGTTTGGCTTTTTTTGAAGTTTATTTACGGGATATTGGTTCATCAGATAAGCCCGAAAGTTCTGAGTACCAGGCTTATCTGAGTTCTGCTTATGCTCAAGTTATTAGTAACCAAGAGTTGCCTTTCTATCTAGTTAAATCTTTAACTCCAGAACAATTAGAACAAGCCTACGGTAAAACTCCACCTACTCCACCTATTCCAGAAGCATTATTAGCAGTTTTTCCTAAGAAAAAAAGTAAGATTTTAGCTGAAATTAGGAATACTAAAACTCTCAAAATAGCTATGCGAAGTGATGCTGCTCCTTTTGGTTATATAGATAATCAACAAAATGTGTGGACAGGTTATTGCGACGATTTAGCTGATTCTTTAGCAACATATTTAGCCAAAAAACTAGATATTGATTCTGAGATCGAAATTATTAAATTATCATCCACTTTAGAAAATCGGTTTGAATTGGTGGAACAGAATGCAGTTCATCTAGAATGTGGTCCTAATACTATTAGAACAGATCAGAACAAGGTGACTTTTTCTGACCCATTTTTTATCAGTGGTACTCGTTTCTTAGTCCCCAATGACACAGTAGCTCAAATAGATTTTGATAATGGTTTAGAAGGAATTACCACAGGAGTGCTCAAACAAAGTACTACTGAACAATTTGTGCAAAAAACTTACCCCCTAGCAGAAGTAGTCTATTTTGAAGGGGCAAAAGGTAGATCTCAAGGGGTTAAATCTCTGGTTAATGGCAATCTGGATACTTTTATTAGTGATGGAGTTTTGCTATCAGGAGAAATTGCCAGACAAAATTTAGCATCAGAAAGTTATCAGTTAATACCAGAAAAACCTTTAACTTGTGACTTCTATGGATTTATTTTGCCTAAAGGTGATTCTACATGGCGCAGTACAGTCAATGCCTTTATTCGCAATGAAAAAGGTATAAAAGTGCGAGATAAGTGGTTAGGAGAATATTTACCTCAATCTGTAGCTGATATCGATTACTGTCTGAATCGAAGAAAACAATCAAGATAGTTATCTTGGCAAAGGCACAAAATTGGAACCATATTGATTTCGGGGACTGGAAACTAACTTAACTAATTCTACATCAGCTATGCGATCGCCTGAAGGTAAAAATTTAACCTTACCAGATGCACCATTAGCTGAAAAATCCAATGCACTTAAAGCTTGCTTAACGCCTATTCTAGTAGAATTATTCTCGGTAGCAGTAATTAAAGCTTGAGTTGCATCATAGGCTAAAGCAGTACGCCAAGTTATTTCTTTTCCCCAAAGAGAACGAGCGTTACGAAGGAAATCGGATTGAGAGTTATCGAGGGAATTCCAAGGGGAAGCTATAACCATTCCCAAGGCATTTTTACCTCCTATGGCTCTAGTTTTAGTTTGTAGAACCGCATCCCCTGCCAAAATCGGTAATTTTTGACGGTTAGCATTCACTACTTCTAAGGCTTTATCTAACATGGGAGTATTAGGGGCTAACATAATTACTTCTGCACCATTTTGTCTCGCTATTGCCAGACTTTTAGTAGCATTAAAATTGGGATTAGATAGATCGATGGCAGTTACGATAGAGCCTCCCCTTTGAGAAAAAGCTGCTAAAAACTCGGTTTTAAGGGACTCACTATAACCACTCTTGCTGTTAAAAAAGACTGCTGCTTTTTTGACTTGAAGCCGATCTACAGCATAATTGGCTAATGCTTGGGCTGCAATTGTATCGTTAGGAGCAGTACGGAAAAAATAGGGACTAAAATTGGATAGTTTAACCGAGGTACTGGTAGGAGAAATAGCTACTAATTGCTCTTTTCTATAAGCTTCTCCTGCTACCAAAGCAGCATCACTGGAAAAAGGACCCACAACACCCAAAATATTGGAATTATCGCCTAAAATTGAACCCAATTGCCTAGTAATTTCAGGATTATTATGGTCATCAGCGATCGCAACTTTTAAACCTCTACCAAATATACCAACTTTTCTATTAGTTTCGGTTTGAGCTTGAGCTACTCCTCGTAGTATTTCTAAGGCATTGGCAGTTAAGGAATTAATCGGGACAGAGACAGCAATACTATGGCTTTTACTGTTGCCAATACGAGCATTATTGAGATATATGCGGGCTTCTGGATCGTTAGGATATTGTCTAAGATAGGCGGTAAATTTACTAGCAGCAGTGGTAAAATCTCCAGCAGCAAAAGCTTTTACTCCTGCTTGTTTATCAGGCTTATCTAGCTGGTTAATTAAAATCTTTTCCCCAAAGCTAATGCGATCGCTTAAATTAGCGATTAATGGAGAAACTCTAGCAGCAGCCAGTAAATCTGTATCAGTAGGAATGGAATCATTGTCTGCTGTGCGATTGCAGTTAGGATAGCAATTAGGAACTAAATCCCTGACTATTGCCATGACTCGATTAAAACTAGTACGGTTTTCTAACTTTTTATATAGTCTCCCTGCTTGTTGATAATCTTGAACCGCAGCCTGACGATTTTCTAATTCCGAGAAAGCACCACCCCGCAGGAAATATGCGATCGCAGAATTGGGATTTAATTCAATGGCTCGATTAAAATCTGGAATAGCCTTGGCGATGTTTCTCTCCAGAACAGTAGCCAAGCCTTTACCAACATAAACATTAGGATCATTGGGAGTAAGTTTGGCAGCTTGGGTAAAATCTGCGATCGCACCTTCATAATCTTCTAGGTACATAAATATTAGACCCCGATTCTTATAGGCAACTGCTATATCTGGTTTCAGTTGGATAGTTTGATTAAAATCTGCTAAAGCAGCACTATGATTTCGCAGGTGATAAAAAGCCAATCCTCGGTTGTAGTAAGCTAGAGCATTATTGGGGTTGAGTTTGATAGCTTGAGTATAAGCTTCGATGGCATCAACAAATTCATTTTGTTCACTCAGATTAATCCCTTGTTCTAAATATGATTCCCCAGAGTTGGGTTTTACTGATTGAGCATTAAGAGGAATAGCTTGCAGAACAAAGGTAATTGATAAAGTTCCGAGGATCTGAATCAGTTTCACAGAAAAATGCTTCATAGTTTTCTATTAGAGGCTGCCTTTTTAGATTAGTAGTGTTTAAAGAGAAACAATTAGTCTTTGGTATAAATCTTTGATTGTTATGGCAAAATTGCATCAAAAATCAACCACCTTATAGACAACGCTACCATTGCGGTACAAAGGCTGATAGTAAATATCGCTGCAATCATAGTAATTCAAATTATTAATCTGAATCATTGAACATCCTTCTGGCAAATAAGTTACTACTGCCCCTATAGGGGGTCTGACAACTATATAAGAACTACCACTAGTTTCAAGAAAGATGCCATCAGAATAGATATAGGTAGTCGAACCGACATAGACAGTGCTGTAGTAAGGAGGAGGAGTGGTAATAGCAGCTCCAATGACTAAACCCGTTGCAAAACCAGCCCATCCCCAAGCAGGGGGAACTCTGTAACCACCACCATACCAACCACCGCCGTACCAACGACCACGATAATTATCATCGATAAAATCTTGTCTGTTCCGTTGCCGATCTGTCTGTTCTCTTTGCCTAATATCGGTACGTTCAGTACGCTCTCTTTGCCTAATATCAGTGCGATCTGTACGTCCTTGTTGGCGGTCTTGTCTTGTTGTTTGTCGATTTCCCTGGCGTTCGGTGCGTTCTCCTGGACGATTTTGAAGGGTGTTTTGCCAATCTCTATCTTCTCCAATAAAGAGAATGTGATGTGCTGGAATTCGATCTACCAGGTTAGACCCCACAAATACAGACTTTTGAATATCAGAAGTTACCTTACCACAGGGATCATCCACAAATAAATTGGACATGGGAATAGTTAAACCATATTTTAGTTCAACATTGCTAATCACTTGATCAATGGTCGAAGCTGCTGGTTTGGTAGCATAAAAATCCAGATCTGTATTTTGCCAAGTTAATGATTTACCATCGTAATAAAAACTGTTGTTGCGCTGGTCACCCCGATAATCCGATCTCAGCTGATTAGGTTTAGCTACCCAAACTTTTTGATAAGCAGCATACTGTACTTTTTCTCCTGAATCCAGGACATTATCATAGGTAATGTCCATTTCCACCGTGAAGGATTTTTGAGCTTTCAGAAAATTACATACTTGGTTTAAAACTTGATCTGTCGTTCTCAATCCTGTGCTGGGAAGTTTGGTTGAGGAGGGTGTAGTTTGAGTTAATACCTTAGATGCAGTGATAAATGGCATTGTACAAGCCATAAGTAAGGGGGCAATAATTCGAGTACTAAATAACATAAAATTAATTTCCTAGTCAAGATAGGCAATAGGCAACAGTCTATACAAAAATTTAAGAGTTTTTTTCTGGCAAAAAATAATTGTTCATATATTTATTGAGCTATTTTCGAGAATTGGTATTATCTTTAGTTGCCAAAATCTAATTTACTATTATGCCAACGGTTTTAAGAATAGGCGCATATCGTTTTTATTTCTATAGCCACGAACCTAATGAGCCTCCTCATATTCATATTGATAGGGATAATCTTTCTGCAAAATTTTGGTTAGAGCCAGTAGCATT
>JASJDF010000244.1 GCA_030065715.1 Xenococcaceae cyanobacterium MO_188.B19
AAAACATAATCTTTTTCAGATATTGCAAACAAACTAACCCGCCAAACCGGACCCTCTTCTAAATCTAAGGGACGCTTATAAAAATCAATAACTTTTTGTTTTAATTGCTCCTGAGTCCAATTACCAGCATCAATTTTTTCAAAACAGACTTCCTGCTGAAGATGCACTTGCTGTACTGTTTGACCATCTCGTTCTCCAAAAGTGCTCCGTAGGAGAGGATGTCTATCTACTAACTTTTGACAAGCACCACGCAAAGCAGCTACATCAACTTCTGAGCGAATCCGAGCCGTAAAAGCAACATTATAGGCAGAACTTTCTGGTGCTAATTTGTACAGAAACCATAACGCTTGTTGACCACGAGAAAGAGGATAAACCCCAGTAGTATTTGGTTGATGAAAGATTGGTGTTACTTTTACCTTTTCTGTTTCTGGTGGACTAGAAGAAACTGAATCTAATAACCCACAATCAACTATATATTGAGTAAGTTCGGCAATAGTTTGGTAATCAAACAATAATTCAGGTTCAAGCTCACATCCTAGCCAATCCTCTAAGTCACCAGTCAGAACTATCGCTGCTGAAGAATCCAAACCATAACGCTCAAAGGGAACTGTAATATCAATTGCTTCTGGCTCGATTTCTAGTTCTTGTGCTAGATAATCTATCAACCAAGCTTCTATTTCTCTTGTTTTTGATACTTTTGGCATCTTCATTGCGTCTAAATCAAAATTATAGTTATTTATCCTAATAAAAGCCGTAGCTTTATAATGCCTTTTCTTGTTTCTTATATAGTTAACCTAATTAAATTATTAGGGTTAATTGTAGTAAATGAGTATCTTAATTCATAGCCTAGCATTAATAATATTCATTTAAAGTTTTAACATAGGTATAGTAATAAATTAATGTATTCAGTAATTTAACTTAAGTGAGCATGAATTCAACTACAATTTATTTTGTCATATGCGTAATTTTATTGAGAATTAAGACCTTATTTTATAATATGATCCGTTTATAAATAGATATTCTAATTTTATAGATACATCGCATTATAAAAGGCCATTAAAAATACAATTTGTTTATAATTCAAAGACGACCAAAATAATTAATCACTTCTTGAGCGATGTTTTCTGAGCCATCCTTAGCTAATTTAGTGTTTTTTTGGGGACTTATTAAGTTTTGGTGCAAAAAACTCCAATTTCCTGCAAAAAAATCTTCCGCATTAACTATTTGATGTTGAGCATAATCTCTAATTCCTTGGAGTAAAATTTCTGACTCAGCAAAACCTTCGCGAGTTAAAGAAACAATGGGAATATTCAATCTTAGTGCTTCAGCAAAGGTACTGTATCCTGGTTTAGATATTACTCTGCCACACAAGGGCATAAAATCTACAGGACGATAATCTAGTCCCGATATCTTAACTAAATTAGAAAAATCTGGGCAATTGCGGTCAAAAGTAATAAACTGCCAATCAGGAAACTGTTGTAAAGTTTTATAGGGGATAGCTTGCAAACCCAAACCGCCAAAAGTCAGTAAAACAGTCCTTTCTGGAGGCGCAGTAATGCCAAATCTATCTCGTAACTCTTCTAGGTTATATTTTGGTGTTCCTCCAGTTAACCCGACATTGGTAATAGATGTAAAGCTACTCATAGACTCCGCTAAAGGCAAGCGAAATAGGCGATCGCATTTACTATAACAATCTTCAATCCAAGTCACAATCTCAGTAAAAGCTTCTCCCCAAGGGCGATAGATAAAATCCCAACCAAAATTGCCCATTGCCCAACCAGGAATTCCTGCTGCTTCCGCAATTTTCCCTGCTAAAGGGGGAATATCCGCAAGGATTAAGCCTACCCCATGATTATGAATAAAATCTACTTCTTGCTTAATTATTTCTACTTCCTGCTTTTGAATTTGCTGCATTTTATCCAGAGTAGCTACTCTATCCATAGTTAAACTATCTTGTTGAATTACCCCGACATCGAAAATTTGGGGACGGTAAGTAAATTGATCTTCCACATAAGATTGCAATAACCATTCTGGAGCAGTAGTAGCAAAAACCAGTTCAATTTCTGAATTTAAATGTTTAATTGCTGCTGCAACTGAAGCAGCACGGACAGCATGACCAAAGCCATGACTTGTTATAGCAATGTAAACTACAGATTTAGGCATTTTTTCTGAGGCTATTTTTTGTCAATTTAACTCAAATCGAGAATTTGAATCTGAGTTGAAAACTTTATAATTTATTTACAATTAATTAATATAGTGGTAATAGAGCATTATTCCAGCTTGATTTTGAGTAGTCGTCACCAGAGTTTGACAATTTATTGATATTATCTCTGTCTGACACTTCCGTAAAATATCTTGGAGTCAATAATTTAAATAATAAAGCTTGACTTTTTATTTAGATTCTTAGATACACTCTGTCTCGACATCAGTACTCCTTTGACCTTTTGATTGTGAAGTTTTTGTGAAATTATACAGGAAAAAAAATGAAAATTCTGGTAGTAGAAGATGATGAAATGATCAATGATGCCATAGTCGAATATCTATCCGATCAACACTATGCGGTGGAGGCAGCCTATGATGGTAAATCTGCCTGGGATTTACTAGAGGTATTTACTTACGACCTGATTTTGTTGGATGTGATGCTTCCAGAGATGGATGGCATTGCTCTATGTCGTAAACTTCGTAATAAAGGCATGGATATTCCCATACTGATGTTGACGGCAAGGGATACTCTAGATAATAAGATAGAAGGTTTAGACGCAGGGGCAGATGACTATTTGGTTAAACCTTTTGAATTGGGAGAATTATCCGCTAGAATTCGCGCTTTACTCCGCAGAGGTGGTTCAACAACCACACCAGTTCTAACTTGGGGAAAATTGAGTCTAGACCCCAGTACTTGTGAAGTTTTTTTTGATGAAAAAGAATTAGCTCTAAGTCCCAAAGAATATAAGTTATTGGAGTTTTTCTTGCGTAATGGTCGTCGGGTTTTTAGTCGGGCTCAAATTCTGGAACATCTTTGGTCTTTTGAACAAGTACCAGAAGAAGCTACAGTAAAAGCACATATTAGAGGTTTGAGACAAAAATTGGAATCTGTAGGTGCGCCTAGCAATTTAATTGAAACTGTTTATGGTTTAGGTTACCGTTTGGGAGAAGAGCCCTAACATTAAATATAGTAGACAAGCAAGGCATTAGTCTGTTTTATTTATTAGTACTGCTATGTTTCAAGGGTTGCGCTGGCGTTTATTACTGTCTTATCTGGGGATAATGGCAAGTATTTTGGCAGTTTTTGGGACTGGAGTTTATATTTTCTTCAGTCGAAATCTTTACCGTCAATTGGACAAAAAACTGTTGACTTTGGCTCAGTCTGCTGCTCCTTCTTTTGCTGAAGTGCAAAGGGGTGGTAGTAATTATCTCAATCAGGTAGATAAAGTTCCTTGGCGAGATATTTTTAATCGAGATCAACAAAGTTTGGAGTGGTTCGATTCAGGGGGCAACTTTTTGGGCAGTAAAGGATTAATTAAGTTAAACCTTAAGCCCAAAACTGGAGCCTATACTGTTCGCTTAGAAAAAGAAACTCAAAACAAACTGGAGAACAAAGAGAAAAAAAATGATCCCGATTCAAAAAATATTGAAACTAGCAATGCTGATGTATTGGAGGATTTAGCAGGAGTACCAGTTCGGACATATACCATATCCGTTTTTAAAGATAGTACTGTCCCTAATGAACCGACTTTAGAAGGCTATATTCGTGCTAGTCAATCTATTGAAGAAATAGAATCAGTACAGACTCAGTTGTTTTGGGTACTGATGTCAGGGGGTGTAATGACCCTGATGCTCAGTGGTTTGGGGGGAGTGTGGTTAACTCAGAAAGCTATTGAACCGATTGAGGCTAGTTTTTTTAGGCTTAAGCAGTTTACTGCTGACGCTTCTCATGAATTACGAGGTCCTTTGACTGCTATTAAAGCTTCTATTGAAATTATCCAAAACCATCCCGAACGAGTTCACCCTAAAGATCAGAAAAAAGTCAATGCTATTTCTAGTGCTACATCTCATATGGGTCAACTAATAGAGGATTTACTTTTTTTGGCTCGTAGCGATCAAACAGTGGTAAATCTGACTCGGGAAAAAACGGAAATTTGTCTTACTACTTTACTTTCTAAGTTAGTCATTCTGAATGAGCCTTTTGCTCAGAAAAAAAAGATAGAACTTCAGTCCCATTTAGTGACTAAAATTACAGTTTTAGGCGATCGCGTCCAACTTACTCGCTTGTTCTCCAATTTAATACAAAATGCATTGCAATACACTCCTGAAGGGGGCATTGTTAGTGTTTATATTAATAAGGATAACCGTCTAGGTGTAGTTAGTATTCGAGATACAGGTATTGGTATTTCTACGGAACAATTACCCCATGTCTTTGATCGTTTCTGGCGAGCTAATAAGGCAAGAACTCGTAGAGAAGGAGGGACTGGCTTGGGTTTGGCTATTGCTGAAGCGATCGCAAAAAATCATGGAGGCAAGATCGTAGTTACTAGTAAACCTGATGTTGGTAGCTGCTTTCAAGTGAGACTCCCAATTTTATAAATAGAAAAAAAAGAACGGGTTTTGACCCGTTCAATATTATTAATTTAATTAAAGTAATCAAACTTAGAATTCCATTTCCGCTGCTTGAACTCTTTCGACTTGTTTTTTCTTCACAACCAAAAGAATTTGGCAAAGCATAACACCGCCAATGAATGCCATTAAGCCACCGATACGAGCAGGACTTTGTAAGACTACCTCTGCGTCTTTTTGACCGAAACCACCTACGTTGGGATTATTGGTTAAAAAGTCACCAGCAGCAATTTCTTGCCCTTGGCTAACGATTAATTCAGGACCTGCAGGAATAGTATCAACTACTGTATCTTCACCAGTGTTAATCGCTACATCATAACCACCTGCTTCTGTTTCAGTAATATCGGCAATTGTGCCAGCTACAGAAGCTTTAAATTGGTTGTTGTTGCTAAGGTCACCTGTGGGATAAACTTGTCCTCGTCCACGGTTCGCACCTAAGTGAACTTGGTATTTACCAAAGTTGACATTCTTGTCAGTTTTGGGGTTGGGAGCCAATACGGGGAAGACAACTTCTTGATACTGTTCTCCAGGTAAGGGACCAACGATATATACGTTATCTTGGTCTTCTCGATATTTCTGGTAGAAAAGCCCACCGATTTTCTCCTTCATTTCTTCAGGAATGCGTTCTTCAGGGGCAATGGTAAAGCCATCTGGTAGCATCAGTACCGCACCAACGTTTAAACCGCCTTTAGATCCATCTCCTAATACTTGTTGGCTTTCTAAGTCGTAGGGAATTTTGACTACGGCTTCAAAAACACTGTCTGGTAATACAGCTTGAGGAATTTCAATTTCGGAAGGTTTTTGTGCTAGGTGACAGTTAGCACAAACAATTCTACCTGTAGCTTCTCTAGGAGTTTCAGGAGCAGTTTGTTGCGCCCAAAAAGGGTAGGCTGAAGCAGCTTGGGGTAAGGCTAAGTCACTAGCTAAAAAGATCGCACAGGTTGCGATCGCGAGAATAACAGTTTTAGTTACAGTCTCTCTTAAAAAACGTCCTACTGCTGATATTGCAGGTATTTTCATCTCTTTTGTCAACAATGTTCAAATTACAAATTATTACGGATAGCTTGGAAGATGGTAACTAAGACCACCAAGGTTTATCTCCAGTA
The DNA here is from genome assembly GCA_030065715.1 of Xenococcaceae cyanobacterium MO_188.B19. Classification (GTDB taxonomy): domain Bacteria; phylum Cyanobacteriota; class Cyanobacteriia; order Cyanobacteriales; family Xenococcaceae; genus JASJCP01. The sequence goes on from JASJDF010000244.1 coordinate 5,718, forward strand.
CGGAAATCGGTTTCTGTCCAAGGACTAAATACCAATTTGTCATCTTCAGTCACATCTGCATGAGCCAAAGCTAAAGAAAGAGGTGCAGGTCCTCTGACTACTTTTCCTTCGTCATTGTATTGAGAGCCGTGACAAGGACACATAAATTTGTTTTCACTGGCATTCCAGGGAACAACACAACCTAAGTGAGTACAGACTGCATTAATACCGTAGTTAGCAATTTCTCCATCACCTTTTACTACTACATAAGTAGGATCGCCTTTAAGTCCTTGAGCTAAACTGCGATCGCCAGAAGGATGATCTTTTAAATACTCACTAACAACAATGTCATCGCCTAAAGCATCTTTAGCTGTGACACCACCACCAGCACCACCGCTAGCAGGAGGAATAAAGTATTTTACTACTGGATATAAAGCCCCTAAAGCTACCCCTGTAATTGTGCCAAAGGTGAGCAAGTTCATAAATTGTCTGCGCCCTAAATCTGGGACATCAGAAGAGCCTGAAATTTGAGCCATAACTAAAGTCGATTGTATATTTTTGTAAACTAAGGTAAGACAAGGTAATTCCCTATGCCCTTGCTGCTAAATAGTTAAAGTCCGTTTAGCGTTAGCTATGAGCTATAGGACATGTTTAGCTGGACGAGCCCAATCATTAAAACTTGGTCTGAAGCTCCTTTCCGCCCCATAATATGGGAGGGAAGTTAAGCTCAGAATATAAGCTTAAAACCTATAGCCTATAGCCAGTTAAATCCTGACCAATTAGTCTTTAGCAGAGTTGCAAAGTTTTTTGTCTTGAATAAAGATTAACAACTATCGTAAACATTATACAACGACTGAAACCCTTAATATTATAGACATTGTGTTTAAAAAGTATCCACAGATAGACCTTTGGTACAATTCAATTACCCCCTTTGAATAAAGCAGTACACCCAAGCTTGTATCTTTTTCTTTGGGGCAAAATCTCAGTCTTCCCGCTCTTAAGGGTGTCATGAATCCCGTTGAGGATCAATCCCCACGAATCAATTCGGGGGCTTGAAAATCTTGTACATGACCAGACTGATTCAGTTTATCTGACTACGTTAGGTAGGTTATCTCACCCTAAAATGCTTGCCAGTTTTAGGCTCTGAGGTTTCAGATTAAACATCTTTAGAGGGATTAAAGAAGTGTCTGAAGCGCGACAAGCCTTTCTAACATTGTCGAGGCAAACATTACACATTTATGTAGAAGAGACAAAACCATGTCTAATTACGTATTTGTTCTAGATACCAACAAACAGTCATTGGACCCTTGTACTCCAGGAATGGCCCGTAGCTTACTCAAAGCAGGGAAAGCTGGTGTATTTAGACAATACCCATTTACTATTATTCTCAAAAAGGCAGTCCTAAAGGATACTGCTTCGAGACCGATAGGGAATCCTTTAGGGCATATAGAGGAAAAGGATGTCACGGGATACCAACTTAAACTTGACCCTGGTAGTAAAACTACAGGAATAGCAATACTTCAAGACAATAAACTTATCTGGGCAGCCGAACTAAACCATCGTGGACAACAGATAAAAGACGATCTGAAATCTCGACGTTCTTTGAGACGTGGACGCAGAGGAAGAAAAACTCGTTATCGTCAACCTAGATTCTTAAACCGTAAACGTGCTGAAGGATGGTTACCACCATCACTAGAACATCGGGTTCTAACTACATTAACCTGGGTAAACAGATTGGTAAAACTTTGTCCCATTAGCTCTGTTGCGATGGAACTGGTTAATTTTGATTGCCAAAAACTGAATAATCCTGAAATATCTGGAGTTGAGTATCAACAAGGAACTCTTTATCAATACGAAGTTAGAGAATATTTGCTTGAAAAATGGAAGAGAACTTGTGCTTATTGTGGCGCAAAACAAGTTCCTTTAGAGGTCGAACACATAGTCCCTAGAAGTCGCGGTGGAGTTTCATCCGTCGGCAATTTGACCTTAGCTTGTGTTCCTTGTAATCGAGCAAAATCTAATTTAGATATTGAAGAATTTCTGGCAGATAGACCATCGATTTTAAAGGCAATTAAAGCTCAAGTCAAAGCACCTCTTAAAGATGCTGCTGCGGTTAATGCTACTCGATGGAAATTGCTTAATTCACTTAAAGCAACTGGTTTGATCGTAACTACTGGAACTGGAGGGCAAACTAAGTTTAATCGGACCCAACAGGGCTTAGAAAAAGCTCATTGGCTGGATGCTGCTTGTGTTGGTGATACGCCAAAACTTGAGATACTAACAACTCAACCATTGCTAATTAAATGTGCTGGTCATGGTAGCAGACAAGTTATTCATGTCGATAAATTTGGGTTTCCTAGGAAAAATAAATCCGGAGAACTTGTTAGAAAATCTGCCTTAATTAAACGAATCAAAGGATTTCAGACTGGAGATATTGTCAAAGCGGTAGTTACTAAAGGTAAGAAAATTGGTTCTTATTTGGGAAAAGTTGCGGTTCGCTCAACTGGTTCATTCAACATCAAAACTGTAACTCAAACAGTACAAGGTATTAGTTACAAATATTGCAGCACTGTTCACAGGAAGGATGGCTACCTTTACGGTTTCTAATAGTTATAGAAGCCCTATCGGGCTGCTGTTTGTGTAAGGGAAGTTCTCCTCCCCATACATAAATGCGATAGGGGTATCC
>JASJDF010000245.1 GCA_030065715.1 Xenococcaceae cyanobacterium MO_188.B19
ATGAAACTTTGGTTAATCCTAATTTTACTCAGTGTAATTACTTACGCTTTTGTCAAGCACAGCATTAGTTCTGTTACCAAAACTCCCGTATGGTTATGTTGGTTGGTAATGATGCTTCCTGCTTATATCTGGGCTGGTTGGATTTACTTTGTCGGGGAAAGTCAACCTATTCCAATTATGCTGATCATTGTGCCTTTTTTGGTATGTCCGATCCTATACGGTTGGCTGATTCAAATTGGTAAATCGGATAATAGTAAAAACGAAAAGCAATCCCCACCCTTGGAACCAGAAAAAAAATTAACTCAAGCTCGTCCCATTAATTCTGAAGAAGAACAAGAATTACGCAACTGTTTTCCTTGGAATGTCTATTACTTACAAAAAATTGATTATCGTCCCCAAGCTATTTTATGTCGTGGCAAGCTAAAAACTATACCAGAAGAAGCTTATACTAAAATCAAAAGTAATGTAGAAGGAGTATTTGGCGATCGCTTTTTTCTAATATTTCAAGAAAGTTTACGAGGTCAACCTTTTTTCGCCCTAGTTCCTAACCCTCAAACCAAAACTAGAGAACAACCTGAAACAGAACCAATTAATCGTCCACTATTAGCATTCGGACTATTACTCACTAGTTTTATCACCACCAATATGGCAGCCTTGGAATTTCAAGGCATATCGGAAGAACAGATTGAATCTGATCCTAATTTAATGTTTTTGGGACTAACTTATAGTTTGGCTTTATTAGGGATTATTGCTGTTCGTGAACTTGCTCACTACATAGCCTATAAATATTACAAAGTTCTTAGCACCCTACCTTACTTTGTTCCTTTACCTCCCACTTTTGTCGGTACCTTAGGGGCAATTACCCAAAGACAATCTCCTGTACCTCATCGCCGAGCTTTATTTGATATTGCTTTTGTAGGTTCATTAGCTGGTTTTATTGTCACCTTACCGATTCTCTTCTTGGGCTTATCCCTCTCTGAAACAGTTCCTCTGGAAAACTCTAACTTACTGAATTTTCAGGCTTTAGACCCTAGATTATCATTTTTCATTGCCATGGTTGCTAAACTAACCCTAGGCAGTCAATTGCAGTCAGGTATGGCAATTCACCTTCATCCTTTGGCTGTAGCTGGTTATATTGGCTTACTAATTACGGCTCTTAATCTTATGCCTGTAGGTCAATTAGATGGAGGTAATATTGTTCATGGAGTATTCGGGCAAAAAACTGCCATTGGTATTGGTCAGATTGCTCGTTTTCTGGCAATTTTATTTGCCGTTATCCATCCTGCTTTCTGGATTTGGACAATTATCTTTTGGTTAATGCCCTTACTCGACCAACCAGCATTGAATGATGTCACTGAATTGGACAATATTAGGGATTTCTTAGGACTCTTAGCCTTAGCATTATTAGTTTTTATCTTGTTACCATTACCTCCAGCTTTAGCAACTTGGTTGAATCTCTAAACATTAATCAGTATTGTTATGCTCCCATTCCCGAATATTGTTTTAAGCCTTTTTTCCACAGCCAACGATTAGCAATAAAAAATAGAATCATCCAACCAAACATAATAAGAATACTACGAATAAAGTTAATGTCTAATCCTACTAATAATGCTGCGGGGAAGTGCATCATATAAGGAAAAGGAGTTAATTCTACTATTTCTCTAAAACCTGGTGGAAATACTTCTAGAGGCGCAATTAAACCTGAAAGAAAACCATAAAATAGAAACCAAAATTGCTGTATTGCTGAAGCTCTCTCTGTCCAAAAAGCCAACATAGAGAAAGTATATTGAATCAAAAATCTTAAAATAAATGCCATTATGACCGCAACTACAAATGATAGTATTTGTATTAAACTAGGTTGCCAAAAAGCTTGGGGATAGAGAATAAAAAATAAACCGATAAAAATAATAATTACAGGAATACGAGTCATTTTTTCGGCTAAATGTCTAGCTACATGATGCCATACTGGATCGATAGGTTGTAATAAATAAAATGATAATTTTCCTTCAATAACTTCTTTTTCAAAATCCCAAATCACCCAAATTGTAGTGAATTGTCTAACTACAAAAACGCTAAAAAAATAACGAGCAAAATCAAAAGCATCTAAGTAAAATTTCCCACTTTGACCAGCTTTGATCCATACACCCATTAATATAAGAGGTAGAGAATTAGATAACGCCCACAGAAATATTTCAGCGCGATATTCTAACATATGAGCGTAGTTAGTTAGCAATAAAGTTTTGGCTTTAGTTATTGTCCATTGCATATAATTTATTGATGAAAATTGGTTTTATCTCAAATATAAAGTGAGGAACAAACATTAGTATTACATCATCTATAGCTAAGAACTGTCCTTTGGAAAATATTGTTACTTAACATTAAACATATATTATGAGTGATTTTAATAAAGATGGGTTTCCTGATTTAGTAGTGGGAATTCCTGGGGAAAGTCCTGGGAGTGATCCTCGTTCTGGTACGATCGCAGTTCTCAATGGTTCAGCCAATGGCTTAGTTGCTGATCGCAGCTTAGATCAAGAAAACTTGGGACTGGGAAACAATGAAGACGATGATTTATTCGGATTTTCCCTTGCCATAGGAGATTTTAATAAGGATGGGTTTGATGACCTGGTAGTAGGAGTTCCTGGGGAAAGTCCTGGAGATGACGAAAAATCAGGGACAATTACTGTTCTTTTAGGTTCAACTAGTGGTTTAATCGGAAATACTACTTTTAATCAAGAAAATCTGGGATTAGGTAGTAATGAATTTGATGATGGATTTGGGGAGTCTTTGGCAACAGGAGATTTTAATAATGATGGATTTGATGACCTGGTAGTAGGAATTCCTGGAGAAAGTCTTGGGAGTCGTTTCCAAGCTGGCGCGATCGCAGTTCTCAATGGTTCAACTAATGGTTTAGTTGGTAGTCGTATTTTCAATCAAGAAAGTCTGGGACTGGGAGATAACGAAAGAGGCGACTTCTTTGGGTTTTCTCTTGCCATAGGAGACTTTAATAATGATGGGTTTGATGATTTAGTAGTAGGGGCTCCTGGGGAAAGTCCTGGGGATGATGAGCGTTCAGGTACAATTACAGTTCTTAATGGTTCAGCGAATGGTTTGGTAGCAAATACTACCTTTGAGCAAGAAAATCTGGGACTAGGTACTAATGAATTTGATGATGGATTTGGGGAGTCTTTGGCAACAGGAGATTTTAATAATGATGGATTTGATGATCTAGTAGTAGGAATTCCTGGAGAAAGTCCTGGTAGCGATCCTAAATCTGGCGCGATCGCAGTTCTCAATGGTTCAGCCAATGGCTTAGTTGGTAGTCGTAGTTTCGATCAAGAAAGTCTGGGATTAGGAGATAACGAAGATGGTGATTTATTTGGTAGTGCTCTTGCGGTGGGAGACTTTAATAATGACGGATTTGATGACTTAGTAATAGGGGCTCCTGGGGAAAGTCCTGGGGATGACGAGAGATCGGGCACAATTACAGTTCTCAATGGTTCCGCTAATGGTTTAGTTGCCAGTCGTACCTTCGAGCAAGAAAATCTGGGATTGGGTAGTAATGAAGCAGGAGATTTATTTGGTAGTGCTCTAACCGCAGCCGATTTTAATAATGATGGATTTGATGACCTGGTAGTAGGAATTCCTGGGGAAAGTCCTGGTAGCGATCCTAAATCTGGCGCGATCGCAGTTCTCAATGGTTCAGCTAGTGGTTTAGTTGGTAGTCGCAGTTTTGATCAAGAAAATCTCGGACTGGGTAGTAATGAAGCAGGAGATTCATTCGGATTTGCTGTAGCTAGTAATCGTGAAGATAATGACAATGATCCTAACCCTAACCCCAATCCTCCTACTCCCGATCCCGATGGTAATCCTGATACTCTAGAACTATATCGGTTTAGAAATACTACCTTTGATCTAGGAACTTATTTATTTGTTGGCAGACAAGAAAGAGACGCTATTGTAGCTAATCCTAATTTGAATCAGATATTTGAATTAGAAGGAAATGGTGCTGTTGCTTTTGTTGGTAGTAGTAAACCTGGGGATGATTTAGTTCCCTTCTATCGCTTTCGGAATTTAGATATTTCGGGAACTTATTTATTTGTGGGAGAAGAAGAACGAAAAAGGGTTAAAGAAAATTTCTCAGAGCAATTTACAGAAGAAGGATTAGCCTTTTATGCCTTTGGGGCAGGTACAAATCGAGGTTTACCTTTTAATCGTTTTCAAAACAGGGTGAATAATACTTATTTATTTGCTGGTTCTGCGGAATCTGAAATCATCAGAAATGATTCTAACTTATCTAACATATTTGTAGAGGAAGGTCTTGCCTTTGAGGGGCTAATTTAACTCTAAAAATCATCAATTCAAGTAATAATTGTTGTTAATAGTTTGGTTTTGATGACAATATTTTTTCGACATTATTGCCTAATCTGGACTATCGTAATACCGATCACTTATTATGGATTGCTTGATGCTAAACAATCTCAGAGAAGCTATCGATAAAATTATTATCGGACAATCAGACATAGTACAACAGTTGTTAGTTGCTTTACTCAGTGGTGGTCATGTCATTATAGAAGGAGTCCCAGGAACGGGAAAAACCCTGCTGGTTAAAGTATTATCTCGGCTAATTTCTGCGGATTTTCGGCGCATTCAACTTACCCCTGATATACTCCCTTCCGATATCTTGGGGACAAATATATTTGATCTAAATACTCGTAGCTTTAGTCTGAAAAGAGGACCAGTATTTACTGAAATCCTACTGGCTGATGAGATTAATCGCACACCTCCTAAAACCCAATCCGCACTTTTGGAGGCAATGGAAGAGCAGCAAGTCACCTTGGATGGGGAAACGATTGAGTTACCACCCCTATTTTGGGTAGTTGCCACTCAAAACTCTTTAGAATTTGAAGGAACTTATCCTCTACCAGAAGCACAACTTGATCGCTTTTTATTTAAGCTAGTCATAGACTATCCAGAAAGAACAGCCGAAAAACAGATGTTGCAAAATGCTCAAGCAGGATTTAGAGCTAAAAGAATTGATTTAGAACAATTACAATCTGTAGCTACTGTAGAAGATATTATTGCTTGGCGTGAGCAAGTACAACAAGTACAAGTAGAGGAGAACATTCTAGATTACTTACTATCCCTGATTGAACAGACTCGCCAACATTCCGATCTGGCTTTGGGCGCATCTCCACGTTCTGCGGTAGCTTGGTTACAAGCAGCAAAAGCCCATAGTTGGTTATTAGAAAAAAATTATGTTACACCAGATGATGTTAAGGAAGTAGCATTGCCTTTGTTACGTCACCGTTTAATTTTGCAACCAGAAGCACAATTGGATGGAGTAGAAATAGAGACTGCTATTAACTCGATTTTAAAACAAGTTCCTGTACCAAGGTGACCGCAAAATTTCATGATGAATATAGACTACATACACGGCTATTCTACTGAGGAACAACAAAGATTAATCCAACAAGCAGAATATTGGAAAGATGATTTAATTTTACGCAACATTAATTACAATTCTGGGGAAAGCTTCTTAGAAATTGGCTGTGGTGCTGGGGGAGTTTTGGGAATTATGGGAACAGCTTTTCCTGGTTTGAAGTTATCAGGAATCGACTTAGAAGCCAAGCAAATTAATTATGCCACTCAATATCTCAAGCAGTTGGGATTAGCAGCAGAGTTAAAAATTGGAGATGCTAGTACTCTACCTTGGTCAGATAATAGTTTTAATCATGTTTATATGATTTGGTTTTTAGAACATCTTTGTAATCCTTTGGGAATAGTCCAAGAAGCTTTTAGAGTTTTAAAACCAGGAGGCACAATTACAATTGCTGAAACAGATTACCGTACTATTGTCATTAGTCCCGAATCAGAAGATTATCGCTATTTACAACAAGGTCTATGTGAACTGCTAATTCAATCTGGAGGGAATCCTTATATTGGACAATCTTTAGGTAATTTTTTAACTCAATCTGGATTTAAAAAAGTCAATAATAAGGCTCTTGCCTTTCATTATTTTTCTCGTAAAGCTCCTAAGAAAGTTGCAAGTTTTATTGACTATGCAAGTTACTGGTTAACTCCTACCCTTCCCCAGATAGTGGAGAATGCCAAGAAAGATCTTGAATCTTTACAGGCTGGATTAAATGATTTTAATAGTATAAAAAATAATCCTAATGGAGCTATTACTGCGGTTATTTATCGAGGGACTGGAATTAAATAAAATTAAAAATGCTAAATTTTAGTTCATTTGAATTGTCTTCAGAACAACAAGATTTAATCCCCGTTTATCGTAGTAAATGGCAGTCTATTGCTCTCTCAAATGAAACAATAAATCGTGCTTCTATAGCAACAGCTATTAATGCTGCCTACGATTTCATCAATTTAGAACCACCAAATATCTTATTTTTTTCCCATTCTTCTGCTGTATTAGAATATATTTATGGCGAAACCCAAAATAATCTTTATAACTGGAAAAACACTTTTTTAGGCGATCCTATCACCTATATTTTAGTTGATAAATTATTGGGAAATATCAGGGGTCAATTGAAAAATAAACCCTTGGAACAAGCATTAAAAGGTAATTTAGATGAGGGGTTAACAGATTCAATGATCTCTGAAATAATAACTAAAATTGAAGAAGCCAAGGGATTTTCCCTAATTGTCTCAAATATTAGTTATATAATCGATGAGTCTGCCAAGGATTCTGATGCCAATACAATAACTAAAACTATATTCAAAGTTGCTTTTAGATTGGGATTTATTTTTATTAAATATTTTGCTATTCCTATATCTAAAATATCTAAAAAAATCAATCAGATTATTTTCAATAAAGAACAAACTGATAATGGGCTGGTGGAGACAGGAGTTTTCTTATTTACGGGTAAAACAAATAAAAAAAATCAATATAGACTACCACTTGTAGAAATAACTAGTAGATTAACTAATGTATTTATACCGCCAATAATGGCTGACTACGGATATTATATTGATTATTGTCATAATGTTTTGCATTGTGATCGTGATGAACATAAATGGAATATTTTTTATAACTTAATTACTAACTCTGGTTGGATTTTTTTCTATAAAAAAGTAGCAATTGTTTGTGAACGTCATAGCGTTGAATAAAAAAATATGTTTTTTACAGTTCATTTTGAATTCCGCATTTCACAATTTTTTCCATCAATCTTCAAAAAAAGCTCAAAGTTTTATTGACTATGTAAGTTCTTGGTTAGCTCCAACTATTCCTCAGATAGTAGGGAAATTAAATAAAAATCATGAGAGTTTATTGGCTGGATTAAATAATTTTGAGAACATCAGGAATAATCCTGATACTACTGTGACTGCTGTTATTTATCGTGCTTCTGGAGTTAAATAGAAATATTCAATTAATTTTGCACAGGTACTTACCACAAATCAGAAAAATCTCCAAAGGGAAGTGAATCAGCAAAATCTCCAAAAGGAGAAAATATAGGTGCATCACCAAAATCCCCAAAGAGAGGCGAGTCGCCAAAGTCTCCAAAAAATGTCAATAACTCAGCATCAGTATTTTCCCAATTAGTCATTGCTAAACGTTGACGTTTTTCTTGAAGTTTTTGCTGAATTTTTGCTAAACGTTCTGATATTGTTTGAGGAGTTTTAGCTACTTTGGCCTCTGCCATAGTATTATCCAAGGATGCCAAAATAATTAATAATCCGAGATAGCCAATTTTTGTAGTGATTTTCATTTATTAAATTCCTTTGTTAGTAAATAGTTATAGTCCTAAATAGTTTTCGATACCTTGCAAGACAATATCAGCGATAATTTGTTTATTATATTGACAAGCCATTGTTTCTGCACTAACAAAAGTCTTGTTTTCCCAATATTTATTACTGGGGGCACCTCCCCCACACAAACTAAAATAGTCACAAGAATTTTGACATTGTGTTACTCCTTGAAGAATATCATGGTAAATTCTTTGAAACTTTTCTGTACTACAAATTGATTCTAAAGAATCTTGTTGAAAATTACCTAAGATAAAATTGCGATAATCGCTACTAGGCATTGCCAGTAATTCTGGAGAAAAGGTAGAAAAATTTCCTTGGGTATCAATACTGACAATTGAGAAAGGATGGGATAGCTGATTTTTCTTTTTTAATTTTCCGTTAAGAATTAAGGCACTAATTTGTTCAAACTCTCGTACTTGAAAATCACCTTTGGTAGCTGTTGTTAATTCCCAAAATCTTTGAAAAAAAGAGTAAACTCTCTTTTACTAGTTCCAGTTTTATTGATTGTTTTAAGGCTTTTCCCAGTTGATTTTGAATCACCGTTAAAATATCAATGCTATAGCCTACCCATTCATCATTTTCATTGACATAGCCGAAAGGTTTGGCATCTTG
>JASJDF010000246.1 GCA_030065715.1 Xenococcaceae cyanobacterium MO_188.B19
CTTGTCTCTCATAACAAATTTATATCTTTATCGAGTTACAAAAGGGGAAGTTATACCATACCCAATGACTCTCCGACCATAGAGATATTGAGTCTGACGCAACAATAACTCCTTGTCTACAACTAGTAATGGTCACTGAATAGGTAAGTATGGCAGAAAAGCCAACTATAGCCATATCCCATTTGGGATGTGAAAAAAACCGTATAGATTCTGAACATATGCTGGGGCTGTTAGCCCAAGCTGGTTATCAAGTTGATTCTAATGAAGAACTAGCAGACTACGTAGTAGTAAACACTTGTAGTTTTATCCAAGCTGCTCGTGAAGAATCTGTAAGGACACTCGTAGAATTAGCAGAAGCTGACAAAAAAATTGTCATCACTGGCTGTATGGCACAGCATTTTCAAGAACAACTATTAGAGGAAATTCCTGAAGCAGTAGCGGTTGTTGGAAGTGGAGACTATCACAAGATAGTAAATGTAATTGAAAGAGTCGAATCGGGAGAAAGAGTTAAGGAAATTTCTGCTGAACCTACCTATATCCCAGATGAAACCGTACCCCGCTATCGTACCACCACTGAAGGAGTGGCGTATCTTAGGGTAGCAGAAGGTTGTGACTACCGTTGTGCTTTCTGTATTATTCCTCACCTTCGAGGTAATCAGCGATCGCGTACTATCGAATCTATTGTTGCCGAAGCCGAGCAATTAGCAAGTCAAGGGGTGAAAGAGATTGTTCTCATATCTCAAATCACCACCAACTACGGAATAGACTTATATGGAGAACCGAAACTAGCAGAATTACTGATTGCTTTGGGTAAAGTTAACATTCCTTGGATTAGAATCCACTATGCTTATCCCACTGGCTTAACCACTAAAGTAATTGCTGCAATTCGAGATACTCCCAACGTTTTGCCCTATTTGGACTTGCCTTTGCAACATTCCCATCCTGAAGTATTACGAGCTATGAATCGCCCTTGGCAAGGAAGGGTTAACGATGCCATCATTGAGAAGATCAAACACGAACTCCCCTCAGCAGTGTTACGTACCACCTTTATCGTGGGTTTTCCAGGGTCAACAGAATCCCATTTCCAACACTTAAGAGAATTCGTGCAGCGTCATCAGTTCGATCACGTAGGAGTATTCACTTTTTCTGCGGAAGAAGGAACCCCTGCTTACGATTTGAGCGACCGTGTACCTGATTCAATTATGGAATCTCGTCGTAATCAATTAATGGAAATTCAGCAGCCTATTGCTGCGAAAAAAAATCTAGCTTGTATCGGTAAAACTGTGGATGTTTTGATTGAGCAAGAAAATCCCCGTACAGGAGATTTAATTGGTCGCTCTGCTAGATTTGCGCCAGAAGTAGACGGCTTAGTCTATGTACGTGGTGAAGCATCCCTCGGCTCCATTGTGCCTGTAACTATCACAGGAGCAGATACTTATGATATTTATGGCGAAGTTGCCACTGTAGCAGCTTATTCGACAGTCTAGTAACACAGTATTAAATTGTCATTACCTTAAATTCTTGATTAACATCGAGTCCAGCGCCATAGTTTAAACGCCAAAAACTGTAAAGTTTTTTAAATTACTAGCAAAATTACCAACCAACTGAACAAACTTATGACAACAACTTTTAAAGACTTAGGACTTTCCCATGCTTGTGTAGAACAGTTAGAAGCTATCGGTTTTGTTGAACCCACGGATATTCAGAAACAAGCAATACCCTCATTACTGGCAGGAAAAGATATTTTTGGTCAATCTCAAACGGGGACAGGCAAAACAGCAGCTTTTTCTTTGCCTGCCCTCGATTTAGTTGATACTGACAGTAAAGCAGTACAGGTTTTGATACTAACACCTACTAGAGAACTAGCACAACAAGTAGGAGAAGCGATTAAAGACTTTACAGGTAATAGAAGGCTCTATGTATTGAATGTATATGGTGGTCAATCCATAGAAAGACAGATTAGTAGCCTCAGAAGAGGAGTACAAGTAGTAGTGGGTACTCCAGGGAGAGTCATCGATCTTTTAGAAAGAGGGGACTTAAGACTAGATGAACTTAAAGTGGCAGTCTTAGATGAAGCTGATGAAATGTTGAGCATGGGCTTTATTGACGATGTGAAGAAAATTCTGCGTCAGTCTCCTTCAGAAAGACAGACTGCTTGTTTTTCTGCTACTATGCCCAGGGAAATCAAAGAATTAGTTAAGCATTTTTTGACTTCTCCCGTCATGGTGAAGGTGCAACAGCAACAAGCAGCACCAACTAGAATCGATCAGCACGTATATACTGTGCCTCGTGGCTGGCAGAAATATAAAGCCTTACAACCTATTCTAGAGATAGAAGAACCAGAAGCAGCAATTATTTTTGTCCGTACCAAACGTACTGCTAGCGAGTTAACTACTAGATTACAAGAAGCAGGACATAGTGTGGATGAATATCATGGTAATCTAACTCAGGTACAACGGGAAAGACTAGTTAAACGCTTCCGTGATAACAAAGTCAAAATGATCGTAGCTACAGATATTGCAGCTAGAGGTTTGGATGTAGAAAATCTTTCTCATGTGATTAACTACGATTTACCTGATAACGCTGAAACTTATATTCACCGTATTGGTCGTACTGGTCGTGCTGGTAAAACTGGAACTGCGATCGCGCTAATTCAGCCTGCAGATCGTCGAATGCTCAAACAAATCGAACGTAAATTACGCCAAAGAATCGAGATCTGTAAAATTCCCAGCCGAGCTCAAGTAGAAGCGAAACGTATTGCGAAACTACAAAATACTGTGAAGGAATCTTTGGCAGGAGAGAGAATGGCATCTTTCTTACCTTTAGTTAAAGAATTAAGCGCGGAATACGATCCTCAAGCGATCGCTGCTGCCGTATTACAAATGGTATATGATCAGGATTGTCCAGAGTGGATGAAACACGATTGGGAAGTACCAGAATCTGGAGTTGCCAAACCTATCATCAAGAAAAAATACAATCGCAACTATGGTAAAGACCGTTATCCCAGTAAATCTTCAAATAGAGGCAAGTACCAAGGTAAAATGAGGTCTGAAGTTGTTATTAGTGAATAAATAGTACCAAACTAATCACTAATCTTTTAGATAACCGATAAATCCAGAATCGAATAATTGTGACTCTTGCCAATTTACCCAAAACTAACCAAATTGCTACCTGTGCCAACAACTGGCAGGGTTTGATTGAAACCTATCGTCCTTATCTTCCAGTAACAGAAGCTACTCCTGTGGTGACTTTACTAGAAGGAAATACCCCTTTAATTCCAGTACCTGCGATCGCAAATCGTATTGGTCGGGAAGTAAAAGTATATGTTAAGTACGATGGGCTAAATCCTACAGGGAGCTTCAAAGACCGTGGCATGACCATGGCAATCTCCAAAGCCAAAGAAGCGGGAGCAACAGCAGTGATTTGTGCTAGTACGGGTAACACCTCCGCAGCAGCAGCAGCCTATGCCAGAAGGGCAGGAATGCGAGCTTTTGTGGTGATTCCTGACGGATATGTTGCCTTGGGAAAATTGGCACAGGCACTACTCTATGGGGCAGAGGTTATAGCTATCAAAGGCAACTTTGATGATGCCCTAAAAATCGTGCGGGACATGTCAGAAAATTATCCCGTTACCCTAGTTAATTCCGTAAATCCTTACCGTCTTCAAGGGCAAAAAACCGCAGCTTTTGAAGTTGTAGATGTTTTAGGGGATGCCCCTGACTGGTTGTGTATCCCTGTGGGCAATGCAGGCAATATTACCGCTTACTGGATGGGATTTAATCAATATCATCAAAACAAAAAATCCACTCGCCTACCAAAAATGATGGGCTTTCAAGCTGCCGGTGCTGCTCCCTTCATTAGTGGTCAACCAGTAGCCAATCCTGAAACTGTTGCTACTGCTATTCGTATTGGTAATCCTGCTAACTGGGAAAAAGCCCTCAAAGCTCAACAGGCTAGTCAGGGAGAGTTTAACCCTGTTACAGATCAAGAAATTTTAGATGCCTATCGTATCTTAGCTGGAGAAGAAGGCATATTTTGTGAGCCAGCATCCGCTGCTTCGGTTGCAGGCTTATTGAAAGTAAAAGAACAAGTTCCGACAGGGGCAACAATTGTCTGTGTATTAACTGGTAATGGACTCAAAGACCCCAGTAGCGCGATCGATTACAGTGTCAATGAAACTTATACTGGAATTGAAGCCAATTTAGCAGATGTGGCTAAGGTTATGGGTTTCTGATCGCAAGCGATCCTGAAATTGTTACACTAAGCTAAAAATTACCTAAAAGCGTTGAGATAGATATTGTCTATCTCCGTCTTTGCTATTAATATCAAATCAGTTGCAATACTTTTGCTTTAATCATTACTTATTCTTCACTTTACCAAATCGTCGATCGCGCTGTTGATAATTGATTAAAGCTTTATGAAATTCAGAACGATTAAAATCGGGCCAGAGTGTCTCAGTAACATAAATCTCAGCATAGGCAATTTGCCACAATAAAAAGTTACTAACCCGCATTTCTCCACTAGTTCTAATTACTAGATCGGGATTAACTAATCCTTGGGTATAGAGATGATTTTCAAAGATGTTTTCGTTAATATCTTCTACTCGTAAATAACCCTGTTCCACTTTAGATGCGATCGCCTTACAAGCTTGCACAATTTCTTGTCTACCACCGTAATTGGTAGCTATGGTAAACTGAATACCAGAATTATTTTGAGTATCTGCCATTGATCGGGCAATTTCTTGCTGTAAAGAGGGGGGTAATGCTGCTAGATTACCCACAAAGCGAATACGGACATTTTCTGCCATCATTTCCTTGAGCTCTCTCCGTAATACTCGCTCAAATAAAGTCATCAAAAAATCCACTTCTTCTAGGGGACGTCCCCAATTTTCCGTAGAAAAAGCATAAGCGGTTAAGGCGGGAACCCCCCAATCACGACAGCACCGTAATAAGTCTTTGAGGGTATCTACACCCTTTTGATGACCCATGATACGGGGTTTACCTTTTTGTTTTGCCCAACGACCATTACCGTCCATAATTACAGCGACGTGGTTAGGTAAGCGATCGCGATCTAGGTCTGGGGGTAATTGGAGTAAAGAAATGGGATTAACGGTCATCAGTTATCACAAATATAAATTCTCAGTCTTGAGAATACTAATTAATTTTTGTTCTCTTGGGAAGTGGATGATGGTAAGCGAAAGATTCGCTTGAACAATATTTGTCCTTGGAAACCTAGTTTGCGACTTAGACGCACGGCTTTTTTTTCTACTGTGGGAGCAAATTTAGCTTGTAACAACTCCTTTAGTTTACTACTGGTTAAAGGTCGATTTAAAATTCCTTTTTCTGCTAAAGAAATCGAACCTGTTTCTTCTGAAACTACAATACAAATACATTTTTCGTTTCTTTCTGTCATTCCCATAGCTGCGCGGTGACGAGTCCCCAACTGTCGGGAAGCAGTACGTTCGGACAGGGGTAAAATTACCGCAGCTGAAACAATCCGAGAACCCCGAATTAGAACCGAACCATCGTGAAGTAGAGTAGAGGTTTGAAAAATAGTTTGTAATAGCTCTTTGGAGATTTCCGCATTGAGAGGTACTCCTGGGGAAACAAAATCTTCGTCATCCAAAGCTCCAGAGGTTTCAATTAAGATCAACGCCCCAGTCCGATTTTGAGATAATTCTTTAACTGCATCCACAATACGATCCGTAGTACTGTCAGATTGTAAACTTGGTCTTCCTGAAGATTGGAACAGTTGTAAGATTTCTCCTCGACCAATCTGTTCTAAAAAGCGACGCAATTGGGATTGAAAAATTACCGCCATTGATACAGCAGCACCCAAAACTAGCTTTTCTAATAGAGAACTAAGTAAATCCAGACCAATACTCTTACTAGCCACAGTGGCTAACATGAGTACAATAAAACCTCTGACCATCCATAAACTACGACGTTCTCCCTCTCCGATTACAACTAGGAGAGCATAGCTCAGAGCTAATACCAGACCGAAATCGATACTAGTGGGCAGCCAGGAGGGAATCCTGGAGAGAATCCAGCTTAAGTCAGGAAAAAAACCCGACAATAACATTACTTTAATTGATTTTGAGATTAGTAACTGTGGGACGCTTGTTTTTGGGATTTCAAAATACAAACTAAATTGGGAAGTCTTCTCGAACTACATATTACACAATAAATCAATAAGGTTGACGGATATACTTTCTCACCGAAAGCACAGGTAGTAAGGGACTTTAAAAAACATCATTAAAATGTTTGAATATTTTAGCCAAAATAGATAAATCAATTGCAGTCCCTTACAACACCGTCACAGAAAATACTAATCTTGATTGATATTAGGATATCTCAATCTCTCAGGTAAGCGATCGCGCTCTAGGAGATGTTGATAAGTTTCCCGTTCAATAATCAAGTTAGCTTCCCCATCCTTAACTAAGACGGCTGCAGGTCGCCCTATACGATTATAGTTCGATGCCATGCTATAATTGTAAGCCCCAGTTGCCATAACCACCAGAATATCTCCTGGTTCAGTTTTGGGTAAAGTAGCATCTTTGATTACTACATCCCCAGACTCACAATGTTTTCCTGCTACTGTAACCGTTTCGGTTAAAGGTGCTGACATTTTATTAGCGATTATAGTCCGATACACGGATTGGTAAGTAATAGGGCGAGGGTTATCAGACATTCCCCCATCCACAGTAATATACTTCCGAATTCCAGGCACTTCCTTATCACTACCCACAGTGTAAGCGGTAATACAAGCACTGCCAACTAAAGATCTTCCAGGTTCAGCAATTAACTTGGGTAAAGAAATTTGATGGCGATCGCAAGCAGATTCTACGGCTTTAGCAACAGCCTTAACCCACTCCGTAATACTGGGTGGATCGTCAGATTCAGTGTAACAAATTCCTAACCCTCCTCCCACATTCAGGATAGTTACTGGTAACCCATAACCTTGGGCTTTTTTCAGCCACTGTACTAACACATCAGCTAAATCTTGGTGGGGTTGACGCTCAAAAATTTGTGAACCAATATGGGCGTGTAAACCAATACACTCTAAGCTGGACTGCTTTGCCACAAAGGCAAATACCTCTTCAATTTGATTAGGATCAAAGCCAAATTTACTATCTAAATGACCTGTGCGAATATACTCATGGGTATGGCATTCAATACCAGGAGTCAAACGCAGTAATATTTTTATAGGTTTAGTGCTTTTTTCTGAAGCGATACTAGCTAAAGTTTTTAACTCCAGCCAATTATCAATAATAATCTGACAACCACTTTCCACTGCCAACTCTAACTCTGAAGCAGATTTGTTATTACCGTGAAAATAGATATTTTTGCTTTCTACTCCTGCTTGTAGGGTAGTGTAGAGTTCTCCTCCCGATACCACATCTAAACCCAAACCTTCACTATTGACAATGCTACATACAGCCAAACAACTCCAAGCTTTAGAAGCATAAATCACTTGAGATTCACCACTATAATAATCAGCAAACCCATCACGATATTGCTGGCAAGTAGTTCTTAGAGTTGCTTCATCTAAGATATACAAAGGCGAACCATACTGCTCCACTAATCGCTTAACTTCGCAGCCACCAATTTCTAAATTATCATTACTATTGACTTTTGCTGTTAAGGGTAATAGCTGTTGATTGGGAGATACTGGAACATTTGAACTTTCTATTTGAGGTAAATAACGATGTCCAGTGTTTTGGGAACTGCGTTCTATCGAGAGCATAATTGATGAGTCTGTTAGGGGAAAATAAATCTATTGATGAGTATTCTATGAGACAAAAAATGTCCATCTTCTAGTTTACATGGAATCCCCTCTCTATTATTTACGGGATATGGATCTCCCCACGAGTTTGATGGCAACCATCTTACAATCTCCCACACAGAGTCATCCTTGGCTATCTTTAAATTTCTATTAATAAAAAATAAAAGATAACAGTAACAATAGTTACCAAAATCTATCCGAATTATAATATCTTGAGCAAAAGTTTCTTAATGTCTATCGCAGCATACTCTACAGATAGTCAGATAAATTTAATGTTAAAGTAGCATTAAATTTATCCGAAAATTAAATTTTTTTTCCTCTACAGTATAGATAGTTACAAAATACAATAAAAAATTATTTTATAAATTCAGAGCGATACTAATAGAACAAAGCGATCTTGACTTATACAAATGTTTATTTTGTAGAGACAAACTGCCTAACCCTAGATAGTAATTTAAATTAATTAGCATGCATTCAAAATGTCATTAAAATTAGGCATTAAAACAATTAGCTTTGATATAAGCTCATAAATCAAGAGAAGGAGAAACATTAATTAATGTCTTTACAGGTAGAGTTATTAGAACAGAGT
>JASJDF010000247.1 GCA_030065715.1 Xenococcaceae cyanobacterium MO_188.B19
CCCTTTTTCAACTTAAACCGTTTCAACTTGGGATTTTTAAAGGGGGATAGTTTTTTGGGGGTGGTGGGAGATATTCCAGAGGGACAACCCATTCTGAGCCATCAGACACAAGATATTTGTGGTCGGGGCGAGTTACTACTAACAAACCTTTGGTTCTGAGTCGATGGACGATTTTCTGACCTTGGCTTTGGGAAATCTGACCCAAATAAATGGTAAATGCCATCGGCTCGATGAGAATCGGGGCGGAATGGGATTCTGTTCCAGAGATCATAGATTCACGGGTTTCATTAAGTCAAAAGTTAAAAGTCAAAAGTCAAAAGTTTTACCTCTTCCTAAAGATAAGAGGATTCAAAATTGATTGATTAAAGATTCGCGCTCATAGTTCTCTCTTTAATACTTTTAATTTCTTTTCTTCCTAAAGGAGGAGGCTTGAGACCAATTTCGGGCTGAATAAATTACTTTTGATAGCCGAAGGTGTATCCTTTAGGACTTTTGACTTCAGACTTTTGACTTCAGCCCGAAGGGCGCGGTCACCATTAATCACCCAACCTAAAATACGATCTTTTACGAAGGTAATTCACTAGAAAATGAATAAAGCTAAAGTCTGATTATTGAGTTAATTTATTGCTCTGGTTTTTGAAAGAGCATAAAATGTTGTTGTGGTAAAAATTCCTGTGTTTTGAGCCATTTTAAATTGACAGCTTTCATTTCTTTTCTTACTTGTTTTTGGCTCATTTTATGGAGTGGTTTAATAGTAATCATGGGATTTTCTTTCCGATATTCCACTAGAATCACTCTGCCTCCTGGTTTTAATGCGTCATATAAGTTAGCCATCATTTCTCTGGGATAGGCAAACTCATGATAAGCATCTACCATTAGGGCTAAATCAATACTACTCTCAGGTAAATTAGGATTACTTTCTCTACTGAGAATTGTTTGAATATTAGTAATCTTTTGGGTCTTTTTAATATTACTAACTACATCTAACATTTCGGGCTGAATATCTACTGCATATACTTTCCCTTCTGGTACTAGATTAGCAATCCTCAAAGCAAAATAACCACTTCCAGAACCAATATCTGCTACATTATCTGTTGGTTTAAGGTCAAGATGTTCGATAACTAATTGTGGTTTTTCTGAGCTTTCTCTACTGTCTCTTTCTAGCCAATTCATTGCTTGATGTCCCATGACGTGGGCAATTTCTCGACCCATATAAAATTTACCAAGACCATCGGGACTATGAAAGTGTTGAGTGCGATAGTAATTCGGCTGGAAGTCTTCAGCTAAAGCCGGGACAACATCAATAGAGGTGATTAAAGTTGTGAAAATCAAGCAGGAAGTAAAAATAGCTTTTAACAGTTGGTATTTTTTGGGGTTCATTTTATGTTGTTTATAATTATTATAGCGATCGCGAAAGCGACTACTAAGGGTCTCACGAGAGATAGGTTTCATGATTGTTTTAATTTGTTGAGTTATAACCCTCTTCTGTCACTTTCCGATATTTACTAATAGTAAAAACAGATTCTTAATTCTTCAAAGCCATAAATAGCAAGCAATCCCAAGTGTGAATTTTCACACTTGGAACAATTTTGTCGATTCGGTAGGCTGCTGGAATTTTTATTAGCAAATAACATAGCAATCCTTTACTGTATAAGAGTTATAGAAATTAAAAATTGTAAAAGTTTTCGGAGAGTGACAGAAGAGGGTTACCAACTTCAGAATGCTCTAGGAAGCTCCCTAATGTGAATAGTTTTACAATGATGGAAGAATAATTAGCTGTAATGTCCATTACTTCACAAGAGAAAATTCTGGTTCCGCTTCGAGAACTTTATCGGCGAGACAAGCTCAACCGAAAACTGATTGCTGAATACGCTAACAACTTCAAACAACGTGGTGTTTTCCTCTACAAAGAAGCCAAATTTTTATCGAAACGATTATCTGTCAATCAAATTGATTTCAATACTGCTTTGCTTCCAGTTAAATTACTTACGGTTGAGTTAGTTCCATCTTCGTGCTGGTTTTCAAATGTTAGAGATCATGTCCCGCTCCCTACCTGGGACAAACTGAGAAAAACTACTTATCAAAAAGCCAACTATCAATGTGAAGTTTGCGGAGGACGTGGAAAAAGACATCCTGTAGAATGCCATGAAATTTGGCACTACAATGACGTTAACTATGTTCAAACTTTAGAAGGATTGACGGCTCTTTGTCCTGATTGCCATCAAGTTAAACACATTGGTTTAGCGGGATTAAGAGGTTATGGAGAACAAGCTGAAGCTCATCTGGCTAAAATCAATGGCTGGTCAAAAGATGAAACTGATGCTTATCTTGAGACTGTTTGGGAGACATGGCATCAAAGAAGTTGTCATCACTGGAGATTAAATCTTTCTTGGCTTCAAGAGAATTATGGAATCAAGATCAATCCTAAGCGATAATTTCTAAGAACTTTCTTGCTCAAGTAGCTTATCTATCTGAGCCAAAAGTGATTGTAGTTTTTTTCTTTTTCGAGGATTTTCCAGAATTAACTTTTTAGATTTTTTAACCCGTTTAGATACATGATCCAATTGGTTAAATATTTCTTCTTTCTGTGGTTGTGGGTTTAGTGCTTTGATTCTCTCCTTGATTTCTCTTAGTGATAAAGATTTAGCAATAGCTTCTGCCATTAATTCTTTTCTGGCTTGTTCATCTTTGAGAGATGAGATCGCTTTTGCCTTGGTATATTCTATTTTTCCTTGACGTAGAGGTTCAAGAATGTCTTCAGGAAGTTTGAGCAAAGGTAGGCGAGTTTCTACAAAAGATTTCCAGCTCAAACCCATCGGGTCAAATACTTCTTGAACGGTTTCTACTTCCATTAGATGGTTAGCCGAAACGTTTCGGTTAGATATGCCTTTGATCTGATTACGCATCTGATAAAGAAGAGAGACAACGGATTTTGACTCTAGATTTAATCGATTAGAAAGCAAATTCAGAATAGCTTCCGTCTCTTCAATAGGATTAAGGTCTTCTCTAGCTATGTTTTCTAAAATAGCCAATTCAAGAGACTCAGAGTCACTTAAGTCAAGAATCACTACAGGAACTTCTTTTAGACCAAGAGTTTGAGCAGCACGATATCTTCTTCCACCAGCTACCAATTCATATTGGTCGAAGTTGGATTTTTCAACCTGTTTAGAAGAATCATGATTCATAGAATCATTTTTAAGCCTAACAATCAAAGGTTCAACAATTCCATGAGCCTTAATTGTTGCTGCCAACTTACTTAAAGAATCAGGGTTAAAATATTGTCTGGGTTGATAAGGAGGCAAAACAATTTGCTCAATATAGATCATCCCAGAATATGAAGATGGAACATCTACATTTAACGATACAGCAGTATTGGGTGGAGTAATAGAGGTTTGTACAACTTTTTGTTCCAAACTACTATTAAAAAGCGCATCTACTCTGTTTTTGAGACTACTACCATAAGGTTTATGTTTTTTGCTCATAATTATCTAATGCTATTAGAGTTAATATATTATTGATATTTCGGGCTAGTAGCTTAAGCTGATTGAGAAAATAGTGCTTTTTCTACCCCCTCGGCAATTTCCTTCAAAATTTTAATAGCTGGATGTTTGGGTTTGTAAAGTGCTAACGGCACTCTTTCTTCTGTTGAATCAGGAAAAACTGTTGAATCAGGAACAGGTGGAAAAACAGTTGCTAAAGGTTTAAGCTCTTGTTTCATTTGCTCTAAAGTTCGATTATGTTGGCTTCTTCTTTTATCAAATTTCATGGGGACAAATCCAGCAAAAGCTAGATGAGGATTAACATGATGACGAACTTTTCCTACCGTATCTAACAACAAGCCAGTGCCAAAATAACTTTTAAATTCTGTTTCAATGGGAACAAGGATATGTGTAGAGGCTGTTAATCCTAGGACGGTCAAAATTCCCAGAGACGGAGGACAATCAATCAAAATAATTGAATACTTTTCAGCCAAAGGAGAAATAATATTCTTAAGCCTAGCTTCTCGGTTCATTGCGCCTACTAATTCTAATTCAGCTACACTTAAGTTAATGTTAGTAGGAACAATATCTAGACCATGAATTGATTGATGTATAGGTAAAGTTTGAGAATTAACTAACGCATCGTACAGAGAAGTTTTTAATTCACTGGGTTCAATTCCCATGAAAGTAGTTAATGAAGCTTGAGGGTCTAAATCAACTAGCAGAACTCGATGTTTCCTTTGTGCTAAATGATAGCCCAAATTAAGAGTCAGAGTAGTTTTTCCTACTCCACCAGCTTGATTAAATAAGGCAATTATTTTGCTCATCCACTCCTTTGTTCTGTTATCTATTTATTGATACTCTAAACTCAACTTTTTTTTTCATCAGCTATTTTAACTAAAAAAAAATAATCTCTCTGACAAATCAATAATTATATTTTGAAGAAAAGTAGCCAGTAATTAATTCGTACTATAGACTGTAGCTAGACAAATAAAACTTTTGTTCCATGACCGCACCAAAGAATACTGCACCTTTATCATCTTTGACGGGAGTTATTGAACGAATTACGTTTCATTCTGAAGAATCAGGTTATACGGTAGCCAGGTTAAATACGGGAAATGTGAAACAGTTAACTACTATTGTCGGTAACTTTGCCAA
Source organism: Xenococcaceae cyanobacterium MO_188.B19 (assembly GCA_030065715.1). GTDB lineage: Bacteria > Cyanobacteriota > Cyanobacteriia > Cyanobacteriales > Xenococcaceae > JASJCP01. Next base: position 4,638 of record JASJDF010000247.1, read on the forward strand.
TATCCAAGCAGGACAAACCTTACAGATACAGGGTACTTGGCGTGACCATCCCCAATATGGCTCTCAGTTTCAAGTTGTTCACTACTCCGAAACTAAACCAGCGACATTAACGGGAATTGAAAAATATTTGGGTAGTGGTCTGATTAAGGGTGTGGGACCCGTGACAGCTAAACGGATAGTTAAACATTTTGGTTTAGAAACATTAGATATCATTGAAAACCAAATCGAACGTCTGATTGAAGTTCCAGGCATAGCCAACAAACGAGTTGCTATGATTCAGCGCACCTGGGATGAACAGAAATCAATTAAAGATGTGATGGTATTTTTACAGGGTCATAATGTCTCTACTACCTATGCAGTGAAGATATATAAACAATATGGAGAGCAAGCGATCGCTACAGTCACCACAAATCCCTATCAACTAGCTATAGATATATTTGGGATTGGGTTTCTTACAGCCGATCAAATTGCTCGTAATGTGGGAGTATCTCCCTGGTCTAAGTTTCGTTATCGTGCTGGGGTACTTCATGTTCTAGATAAAGCGGGAGAAGATGGTCATTGTTATCTACCTGAAAATAAAATTATTCCTTCTACTAAAGAGTTATTAACTACAGAAGAACATGAAGCGGAGGACGAAGGAATTTTAGCTATTCTCTCCGAAATGGTACGAGAAGAACAGTTGATTAAAGAATTGGACGATGAATTAATTTATTATAAACCTAGCTTCTTTTATAGCGAAAAACACCTAGCAAAATTATTACTACAAAAACTCAAAGCCAGTTTAGAGGTAGATCCAGAGCGCGTAAAGAGTTGGATTAATCGTTACACTGCATCAAGAAACATTGAATTATCCCCACAACAATATATAGCGGTACTCAAAGCAGCCTCAGAGAAATTGATGATTCTTACTGGGGGACCAGGAACAGGAAAATCTTTTGTCACTGGTACCATTGTTAAACTTTGGAAAGCGATGGGGCGTAAAATACTCTGTGCTGCACCTACTGGTAGAGCAGCTAAACGCTTAAGTGAAATGACAGGAGTTGAGGCTAAAACTATTCATCGCTTGTTAGAATTTGACCCTAGCAAGATGGGTTTTAAGCGGGACTTAGATAATCCTCTAGAGTGTTCGGCGATCGTTATTGACGAATCTAGTATGGTAGATTTGTTTATTGCCCATTCCTTGTTCAAAGCTATTCCAGAAAATTGTCAGGTGTTGCTGGTGGGAGACATCGATCAGCTTCCATCAGTAGGACCAGGGAATGTCCTCAAAGATTTAATCGCTTCAGACAAAATCCCTGTCATTCGTCTAACTCAAGTTTTCCGTCAAGCTGCATCTAGTGCCATTATTCGTACTGCTCATCAAATTAATCAAGGAATAATTCCTCAACTAGAAAAAATTTCGATGACAGCTCAAACTGATTGTCTTTGGCATCCTGGAGGCACAGAAGCTGAACATGGAGTACAAACTATTTGTGAGCTGATTGAGCATTACATCCCTAAGACTGGTTTTGACCCTGCTACTGATGTACAGGTGTTATGTCCCATGACTCGCGGTGTAGTTGGTACTCGAAATCTCAACAAAGTATTACAACAGCTAATCAATCCTCATGCTCCTGGTAAAGATGAGTTAGTTAGAGGAGATACTATCTTGAGGGTAGGAGATCGTGTAATGCAGTTGAAGAACGACTACAACAAAGAAGTATTTAATGGCGATTTGGGTCAAGTAATGGAATTCGACCATACTGAGAAGGAAGTCATTATTAACTTTGATGAGCGTGATGTAACCTATGATTATGCTGATTTAAACGAAATTACTTTAGCTTGGGCAACTTCCATACATAAATCTCAAGGTTCAGAATATCCTGTTGTTATCCTTCCTTTATATACTCAACATTATGTGATGTTAAGTAGAAATTTATTTTATACGGGATTAACTAGAAGTAAGAAATTAGCTCTAATTGTAGGGTCATCCAAAGCGATCACGCAGTGCCAGCCTTCGGCTGATCGCGATCGCTGTTAAACAAGTCAAACAGCAAGAAAGATATACTAGACTGAAACAAAGATTAGAGAGTCTCTGACTAAATTAGCTTAGTCTTTGCTACACAAACACCGATTCAAACAAAACAACGCTTATCTTCATTAGTTTTTCACCAGTAGTTTGTAGGATATATATTTAGCTAGATAAAGGAATTAACTATGAATACAAATCTGGAAAAAACTATTGTCACTGAAACTAAAATAGATGCTCAAGAAAAAGTCACTACAGAAGAATTCAAGATTTCTGGTGATGTACTAATAGACAAAATCAAAGAACTTATCGCTCAGAGTAATGTTCGTCGCATTATTATCAAAAATGAACAAGGCAACACCTTAATTAAAATTCCCATGACGGTAGGAGTCATTGGCAGCGTTCTCAGTGCGGTTTTCTTTCCAGTCTTTGTAGCCGTCGCAGTCATTGGTACGATGGTCGCTCACTTGACTCTTGTTATTGAACGTATTGAATCAGAATAATCAAGTGATTATGATGAAAACTAAGTTTCGGGTTAAATTTTTCTACCCACAAGTCCTCAACCTCTTAGCACTGAAAAACCCACTAAACCAATGTATCGAGTAACTGATATTGAAGTAGTTTTTCTCTTTGATTCATCACTCTGAATGTTTCAAAATGAGCGAACGCAATTTTGGTATTGTTGCCAGAATTTGTGTACGGTGGGCAACAAATCTTATCAAAAAGAGCGATCGCTGTTGAGCAGGTCAAACAACAACAGAGATCTACAAGGTTACGGGAGAGATTAATCCACAATTTACTGGGAGACTCAAAAAAATCACCTTTTTGATTGTCTATGCTGACTCAGTTTGTCTTATCGGGATTGCTCAACATTCCAGAATCTTATGGTCTGGTCACTGCTGCCACTGACGATGTATTTACCATCTGAGCTAAAGGCAACAGCATTGACCGCTGATTCATGACCCCTCAAGGTACGAACCAGTCGTTGACTCTTAACATTCCACAATTTTAGAGTTTGGTCATTACTGCCACTGACGATGTATTTACCATCTGGACTAAAGGCAACAGCATTGACCGATGATTCATGACCTTCAAAAGTACGAATCAGTCTTTGACTCTTAGCATCCCAGTATCTTATGGTCTGGTCATTACTGCCACTGATGATGTATTTACCATCTGGACTAAAGGCAACAGCATTGACCGATGATTCATGACCCCTCAAGGTACGGATCAGTCTTTGACTCCTAACATCCCACAATCTTATGGTCTGATCATCACTCCCACTGACCAGATATCCACCATCTGGACTAAAGACTACAGACTTGACCTCTGATTCATGACCCTCAAAAGTATGAAGACTTCTGTGATTTTCAACATCCCAGTATCTTATGGTCTGGTCATTACTGCTACTAACGATGTATTTACCATCTGGGCTAAACCCTACAGACCTGACCCAAGATTTATGACCCCTAAAGGTACGGAGCAGTTTTTGATTCTCAATCGACCATAACCTTATTGTTCGATCCTCGCTACCACTGATTAGGTATTTACCATCTGGGCTAAAGGCTACAGACCTGACCCAAGATTTATGACCCGTCAAGTTACAGAAGCGTTGTTGACTCTTAATATCCCACAACCATATTATGCGATTCTCACCTCCACTAACCAGGTATTTATCATCTGGGCTAAAGGCTACAGACCTAAGTACAAATT
>JASJDF010000248.1 GCA_030065715.1 Xenococcaceae cyanobacterium MO_188.B19
TTATAGCGGTTCTCACAGTTATGCAATACACCCAATGAACGATCCTAAAGGATTCCTCATCCTAACCCTAAATGATACCGCTGACCTTTCAGGTAGAGCTTCGCAAGCGCAAGCGCAAGGGCAAACGCATATGAACAAAAAGCTTAAGGCTACTCTAACTAACCAGTACAAGAACTACTATATCTTCCTACTCAATCCTTTAAAATTTTCATTACTTGTACTTGGTCTTCTTTAAGTAGATCTATTTTACTCTTATTGTGAATAATTTGTTGCTTGATTACTTCTAATTCTTCTTCTACTTTCTGAACAATGAGATTAACTTCTTGTTGATATTTTTGTGATTGTTTTTCTAAATACTGACAGAAGCTTTGTAACAATTTATCGGCAATTAATCTACCTAAAAACTGACATTTATTATCCATAGCACGCTTGATTTCTTTACTCTGTTGTCGGAGCTTAATTTGTTTTGGATCTCTTCCCGTAAACAAATTAATTATCTGAAGGAATAAAATAATAAAGCCAAAAATTTTATCAGTTAATACAAATACCACTGCTACTATCATAATTACTAATATCAGCCGAAATAAAGCACTTTGACTATAATGATAGTCAAAGACAACTTTGTTATTTTCTTCTAAAATAGGAGGACTAACATAGTCTCTAATTTCAAAAGAAAACTTACTTTCAATTTTAGATATAGTAGTTCTAAAAGGTAATATTTTCAAAAACTCAAGTTTTTGGTTAATAGTTTCAACTAAGTGATTAATTTTTCCTGTTTGATCATTATTATCAATCATTGAGCAATGATTTTCTAACCATAAGTCTATCTCCTCTTGAGATAACTCCATAATATAAGAATGAATTGATTGGTTATAATCTCTATGTTTAATAATCAGCGATAAATAGGTTTGATTTTGTTCCTTATATTCAAGCACTGAAGAGTTTTCAATTGCTCCCTGAATCCGATACATCATTGTATCGTACATAAAAGGATTAGTTAATTGAATTTTTCCTTGATTGACTTCTTGCTTAATTAGTTTAAAGGTGTTTTGAATAAGTTTCTGGATTTTATTGGCAGAATTTTTAGTTTCTAGCTTAAGTTTATCTATGGTTTTGCCAGGAGGTAAAATACTTTTTAGGTTTTGAATTTCTGAAAAATATCCTCCTTTACTATGGTTAAAATGACTTTTAATAGTATCAGAAACTAATTTTTGAAATTCTTGTTCTACTTTGATAATGCAAGCTTCTAAAATAGATTCTAAAAATTGATGGTAGTCCTTTAAATCTTCAGGCAAAGCCGTAGATTCCAAAGATTTTTTAGGAAGTAAATAGCTAGTAATCTTTTGAAACTCTTTATTGGTTAAATAGTTGGGTAAATGTTCAGATTTTGCTGATTCTAGTTGAGATTTTTGGGAGGAATCAGGAGGAGCGGTTACTATAAGACAATAGCCAATAGACTTAGTTTTAACTATTTTATTAATTAATTTTTGTTCAATCTGAGATACTTCTTTACCTCCTTCATTAACAAGACATAATAAATCGCAATTACGTAAAACTCGATCTAGGTTATTAGGAAAAGTTGCTGTTTTAACCTTGCATAAAGAACGCAGTTTTAAATTGCTCTCTTTTAAAATTCTAATATCTTGAAGAAGATTTTTTGAATGACTAATTACAGTTATCCTTATGGGAGTTTGTCGCCATTTTTCGATCACCCCTGCTAATTCGTCAATTAAATCTTGATAGTGAGCTTGGGTTTCTAACTTTGGTGAAAGATATCGATTAATCGCTTGTACTTTTTGATCGAGATTAAGATTAAGAGAATTCACGAAAATTTAAAGTAGATTTTAAGACAATAGTAAATTTATTTATAAAAAGATTCTGTTACTTTAGCTATTTGTAAAGGAGCTTGTATTTGTTGAAATAATTGAATAGCTTGAATGTATGCTTGTTTTGGCTGTTTTTTTTGTTTTATTAAAGTTAACCCCCATTGATGATAGGCTGTGGCAAGATCGCATTTTGCACCTATTTTATCGAGTAAATTAATTGCCTCTTGATGTAAAGAAGAGCTCTTAGTCAATTGATTTCGATTTCGATAAACTGTTGCTAATCCCATAAGACATTTAGCTTTGATTTGGGTGTAATAACTTGCTTGAGAAAAAGCGATCGCTATATTAAAAATTTCTTTAGCTTTATTGTTATCATTAAGATTAACAAAAATTTGACCCAATATTTGAAGAAAATAAGCAAAGCGACCTGTATTATATTGACTATTTTTTTTGTCAACAATTAATTGATAAAATTTATTAGCTATTTCAGCAGGTTTTACAGTTTTTCCTTGATAAGACTCAACTAAAGCCAAGCAAATAGACGCTTTTTCTGACCAAGCATGATGTTTTGTATGTTGGGCTAATTCAATCACCTGTTGTAATAATGCGCTGGCTTCCGACAATTCCCATAAATCTATTTTGTATAAACCCATACTTAATAGGGAGTCAACTTGCAACATCTTAAAATAGTAAAAAGAATGCTCATTTAATAATGGTTCTTCTAACTGCTTATTAACCAAAGTAATGGTTGACTGTTGACACAATATAGCTTGACTTATTTTACCTGTAATCCAATACAGGTCACCTAAAATATTATTAAGTTCACTACGAGACCTAATATCTTCTACCCTATCAATTACTTGATTAATGGCAGTAAGTAGTGGCTGTACTAACCCTAATCGAGATAGGGAACTACCTAGAGTTAGGTATTGTCCCCATTGGTTATCTCGACCATATAAAATTACTTTTCCTGCTGCTTCCACTTCATCAATAACTAAATAATGATAGTAGGCTTCTAAAGCAGTTAAACCATCTTCGACACTATTAATTTGTTTGACTTTGTCCGTATAAAATTTAGCAATAATGCGATTGATTTCTTGCCATGATGTTTTTGAATTTGATTGGCTATTTTTAAAACTAATTTGCTCTGATTTTAATCTTGATTGAGCCTCAGCTTTAATAGCAGGATGCAACCAATATTTACCTCGTTCAAATTCTACTAAAGAGCGGTTTTTTAAAGATTCAATTACATTTCTAGGATTAGATTTTTCCAAATCCCATAGGAGATAAATCAACCCACTAACAGGAATTTGAGCAATGTCTTGATAACGATAACAACCTAAACGACAGAGTAATATATAGGCTGAATAATCTAATTTCTTTAGACGATTAAATTGACTAGCAATCAAATTTCGTAAATTGGTCTCAGCTAAAGGATCGTGACTGTTTTCTTGCCAATAAAATTTTAAACTACTATCAAAGTCTTCCTTGATATTACCGCAAATAATACCCATTGCTTTAGCATTACCACCATATATATGATGAATTTTTGATAAACAAGGAGAATCTATTGTGATCTGATGGAGTGTAAAATATTGTTCCCATGCTGGTAAACTAAGTCCTGATAAACGATAATGTTGTAAATTAATATCTGCTTCACATACGCGATCGCGACTAGTAATTAAAGTTAGGGATTTAACCGTAATATCTCCCAAAATTCTTAATAATTCAACATAATTTCGATGAGGTGTAATAAATTTACCATCTTTATCTAAAGCTGGCTCTAAATTATCAATAAAAACTCCAATTTTTCGAGTTTGCAACTGTCTTTTAAAACGCGATAAAGTAACACCAAATTCTTTACCAGATTCTTCTTGTAAATCTTTATAAAACCACTCTTCCAGCAAGCTTTTAACTGAAACTATATTTGGGGTTTCTTTTGCCATTAAAACTTCCAGAATTAAGTCAAAATCTCCCATATCTAAAAAATGCCTAGCTAGGGTGGTCTTACCAACTCCTCCTTCTCCTTGAATTACGATTATTTTATGATTTTGGGCTACTAAATTCTGTATATCGGTAAGAGATTCTTGTCTTCCTAAAAACTGAGATGATTCTTGTGGTTCTGGGAAATAAAATTGGTCAAGTGATTTTTTTGGGGCTGTAAAATGTTGCTCAATAATAGTCCGAAAATTATTCTTAGTTACCTTTTTTCCAAATAATTTTGATAGAATCTTCCACAATAAATAACCAACGTCTTTAGCGTGTCCTTCCGTACAGCCATATTCATCAGCAATGATGGCATATGTCTTACCTTGCCAAGCATCTTTTAAGATGACATACTGTAGATCATTAAGAGAAGTACCTGTATTAGTAGCGAGTATTTCATCTACTAATAACAATGCTTGATCTACATTCATGAGTTTATCTATTTTATAAAAAAACCAAGGGATAAAATAAGCGTTAGCTCCATTTTATCCCTAAGTAAGTGATATTAAAAGGGTGTATACTGATTCTCAGTTCAATGAGTTACATTCTTTAATTCTGGTTTTTGTTATACTGTGGTAATATCTTTTTCTTTATTAGCTAACAGTTCATCTATTTTTTTGGTAAACTTGTTAGTAATTTTTTGAATTTCATCTTGTAAATCTCGTGACTCGTCTTCAGAGATTTCACTATTTTTTTCTTGTTTTTTAACTGAATCAATAGCATCACGACGGATATTGCGAATTGCGACTTTCCCTTCTTCAGCAAGCTTACCCGCTACTTTTACTAACTCTTTGCGCCTTTCCTTAGTTAAAGGAGGAATATTTAAGCGAATTTTTGTCCCATCGTTGTTAGGGGTTAGTCCTATATCGGACATAGATATAGCTTTCTCAATCTGACCCATACTACCCTTATCATAAGGCTGAATCGCAATAGTTGTTGCATCAGGAGTAGTGATATTAGCTAGGGTTTGTAACGGTGTTTCCGTTCCATAATAATCGACTACTACCCTATCCAATAAGGAAACACTAGCTCTTCCCGTTCTAATAGTATTAAAAGACCTTTGAGTTGCATCAATGGTCTTTTCCATATTTTCTTCAATGTCAGTTAACTTCACAGAAACCTCCTACAATAGTTCCCACAGGTTCTCCTTTTGTTGCACGAACAATGTTACCCTGTTTAACAAGATTGAAAACAACAATAGGGATATTATTTTCCTTACATAATGCGATCGCTGTACTGTCCATCACTTTGAGATCGTGAGCTAGAACGTGAGCATAGGTAAGACTTTTGTACAAATGAGCATCAGGGTTAGTTCTGGGGTCAGAATCATAAACACCATCTACTTTTGTCGCCTTAAAAATGACCTCTGCATCAATTTCCGCTCCTCTTAAAGCTGCTGTAGTATCAGTAGTGAAGAATGGATTACCAGAACCTGCACCAAAAATAACCACTCGACCCTTTTCTAGGTGACGAATGGCGCGACGGCGGATGTAAGGTTCGGCGACTTCTTGCATAGAGATTGCTGTTTGAACGCGAGTCGGAATATGGATACGCTCCAAAGCATCTTGTAAAGTCATAGCATTCATTACGGTAGCAATCATTCCGATATAATCGGCAGTAGCACGATCCATGCCAGCAGCAGAGGCTTTGATACCACGAAATATATTACCACCACCAACCACGATCGCGGTTTGGATACCACTTTGAACCACATCAGCTATTTCCTGAGCAATATCTGCTACAACTTTAGGGTCAATTCCATAACCTAAGTCCCCCATTAAGGCTTCACCACTCAGTTTTAATAGAACTCGCTGATAACTCATCCCTGGAACAATGACCTCGATCTTTATGTGTTGTTTATCTCCCCATAAGATACCAGTTTTTTGGATTTGCTGATAAGCTCTCAGGTATTTAATTTATCTGTTGTTATTGAGTAAAGATTGTCCACTAGTTATTTAGTGTGCCATTGTATAGGGGTTCCAGTAGGTTCATTATAAGTAAGGACAATTTCTTGTCCAGAGAGAAGGCTCGTAATACTATCCCGTAGATAAGACTTAGTGACCACATCAGTATCCCTGTCGTCAATGCTTCCTGCATAGCGAATGACAGATTTATTATCCAATAAAAATACTTCTGGTGTTACTTTAATGCCAAAGGTTTTAGCTACATCTTGAGTTGGGTCTTTTAAATAGGGAAATGATAAATTATTCTTTTGGGCAAATAATTGCATAGATTCTAAACTCTCTTGGGGATTATTGCCAGAATTAATCCCTATAAAACTAAATCCTTGAGAATTAAAGTCTGCTTGTATTTGTTTGATGGTATCTAAATATTTATTTACTACAGGACATTGATTAGTGATAAAAATAACCGCGATCGCGTTATACTGTTCTAGATAACGACCGAGATGATACACTTGCTTATCAGTTCCAGGCAGCTCAAAATCTGGGGCATAATCTCCAACTAATTTTTTATCAATTTTCATATACTATTTTTTCGCTCCTATATTCTTATCTAATAATTTAAGAGGGATTTATCAAAGCTGCCAATAGTCAGAATTACTAGTGAGATTTTAAAAGCTTAGATAAGCAATCAGTTGATACACTGGTTTGGCTGGGAAAAATTCAGACACTAGTGAATCACTAAAATCTCTTAACCTTTTCTTAATCGTAGTAATTTTAGGCAAAAATAAGACAACTATTATAGAATTCTTATTCTCCTAAGAAATCTATTGCCAATCGATTAAACTCTTCCGCTCCTTCAAAATTAGGAACATGACCTGCGTTTTCTATTACCTCTAAGCGAGAGCCTTTCAATATATCCTGCATCTGTTTCCCTCGGCATAAAGGAATTGCTTTATCTTTCCTACCCCAGACCAAAAGAATTGGAACTTCCATTAAAGCTAAACAGTTTATTTCATCTCTTAGCCTCCCAAAAAACTGCTTGCGAAGAATTTTGAGCAATACCTCGTTAGTATTGTGGATTTTATGAAACCTGGTCACGTTCTCAAAGTAGCTTTCATTAAGCAGTTCCTTATTATAAATCCAGAAATCTCTTAAGTTCTTTCTTCTAATGATATTATTTCTTAACCCTAGAAAGAATTCCCCAATTCGAGGCAGCTTAAAAAACTGAGCCGTTAAGGGTAATGAATTAGGCAGTCCCGATGGAGCAACCAGCAATAGTTTGTTGACCCGTTCTCTATGTTGGACAGCAAAGAGAATCGTAGTTCCGCCTCCCATCGACTGACCAATAAAAGATGCACGACTTATGTTTAAGCTGTCCATAAATAATAATACTTGCTCAACATAAAGTTGATAGTCATAATCTAAGTTATCTCTGGTACTGTAACCAAAGCCCCACAAGTCAAGGGCGTAGATTTTAAACTTCTCTGCCAAAACATTTATATTTTCTGCCCAGAGATATGAATCGTAAAAAAAACCATGCAGTAAGATAAGTGGTTTTCCTTTACCTTTCTCAATGTAGTGTGTCTTGCGCCCGTTTAAATTAATAAACTTACCTGAGGCATATTTTCCCGCCCAATCCTCAAGACGCTGACTGTTCCAAGGAATAAACTCCGACATATGCTATTTCTTCGCTGCTTCTTCAACTAGTTCTTAATCAGTTAAATCTAATCTCGATTTCACCTATTAAGTTTTAATTAAATACTTTACTTTCTTTCTTTTTTCCAAGTCCATCCTGATCTTTAATAATAATTTAAGTCAATGTTATTATGCTTGGCTGAGTCGATATAATTAACATAGAGGAAAATATCCACCTGTAAGATATTTTCTCCTCCCCCAGATTATAATTCTCTTCCAAAATTTGTTAAAAATTTTGCCACTTCTATCATGCACATGGGGGCATCACAAATAATTGGGATTACTGATTATGATTTGTTTTAAAGATTTTTTTCCTCAAAGCATCGAAAAAAAAGGATTTTTCTCAGAAGATAAGTATGAGAAATTTAGTGCTTTATTGGTTAACCTAAACGAATGGCTCTCACAGCAGACTGTGGAGATTATTAATATCGAAACTGTGGTTTTGCGAGATATTGATGATGAAAAAACTCGCTTTTTAGCAGAAGAACCTTTCTTCTATCAGTTTATTCGTGTTTGGTATCAAATTCCAGATGCAGATTCTTCCGATACAGAAGATAGGGGTGCAACAGAATAAGTAAATTGACTAATAATATTCTTGTATTACCCAATCATGCTGACAAAATCGAATCATCCCTTACCTTCTCACAAAATCCAAAAAATTGCTCATACTTTTAGTTGGTATGGCTGGCTAAGTTTGTGGGTACAGTTAGCATTGGCATTTTCTTCAGTATTGATTTTGCTGTTTGCTGCATCAGGACAAAAATTTAGTCCCGATACTAGTACTGGAATTGGGGTCGGTATCTTTTGGTCTGTTTGCAGTTTTTTGACCTTGTGGGCAACCATATCTTTTGCCTTTCGCTATACTCGCATTGCTAAAGGATTATTGGGAGAAGCCGATGCTCCTTTACCTCCACGAAAAGC
>JASJDF010000249.1 GCA_030065715.1 Xenococcaceae cyanobacterium MO_188.B19
GTCACTCCTTGTCTTGATCCCGCGCTACAAATGGATCGGGATTTCTTAGAAGAGATTAAAAACGAAATTGCCGATTTACCAACCATTACTATAGTTACTCAAGTAGATCGTTTGCGCCCAATTCGGGAATGGAATCCCCCTTATAATTGGCAAGAAGGGGCTAAACCGAAAGAAAAAAGAATCAGAGAAGCTGTGGCATATCGCAACGAATCCTTAGCAGAATATTCCGATTTAATACTGCCTTTCGTCAATAAAGATATTAAAGCCAATCGTGATCCTTGGGGGATAGAAGCTGTATCTCTAGCCATTATAGACGCGATCGCGCCAGCCAAACAATTAAGACTGGCTCGTTTCCTAGAAGATATAGAAACCCGTACTATAGCTGCTGCCAAGATTATAGACCGCTACACCCTACAAATGTCCACTACCCAAGGCTTAACTAATTTACTTAAAAGCCCCATACTGCAATTTATCTCTACTATGACCACAGGAAATGGAGGTTTAGCCTATGTATTAGCAGAACAAATACCAGTAGAACAAGCTCCCATCGTAATCGGTAAGTTGCAAATGGCTTATGACCTATTTATGTTACTCAGTGATGAACCTAAAATCAGCAATTTTGATCTGCGTTCTCTTTGGTTATTATTACTCAATAACGATGCCACTCCTGATAAAAATGCTTGGGCTTTTGGTCATGCTTTAGTGGAGTTTTGGACTCAAAATTTAACCATATCTGAATTACAAGTAAGGTATGAATTTTATTTGAGCAATTATTAGGTAGGGTGGGTTTGCCTCGCCCTATCAGCATCTCTATTGATCATTGAAAACGGAATTTTTTCTGATTATTTCTGACATAAATCAAAATCTAAGGCAGTATTTTCAACTCTACCCGTCGATTCTGTTTCCAAGCTTTTGAAGTTGAACTTTTGATAGCTGGGTTCTCCTCTCCATAGCTTATTGTAGAGAGCATTTGAGAATCTACTCCTTGAGCTACTAAAAACTCTTTTACGGCTTGAGCGCGCATTTTACCTAAGTTAAAATTGTATTCCTCGGTTCCTCTTTCGTCAGTGTTACCTTCAATTTGAATAGATAAATTGCGACTATTCTTCATCGACTGAGCCATTTGAAGCAGCTTCTCTTTAGCTCTAGGTGTCAGAGTATAGCTATCAAATTTGAAATAAACTTCCTCTAAATTGGCTCTCAAGTCAGATTCTTCTCTAGCTACTATCAGAGTCAGATCCTCTTTTGGCTCACCTCCATTAATATTTTCTGTTTCGAGTGATGTTGTTGGAGTTGTTTGAGGAGTTGTTTGGCTCTGTGTTGATGTTGTTGGAGTTGGTTGAGGAGTTGTTTGGCTCTGGGTTGATGTTGTTGGAGTTGGCTCTAAATTTTGTGATTGCTTCTCTCCTTGTGTACACGCAGCAAGTAAAACTGCTAATACTGGAATTAATAATGAATTTTGAACAAGCGATTTAATGGAAATCCTTTTCATAAAAACCTCTGATTATTAGACGAATATTCACTGAACCAATAGCTTTTTACTATAAAATTAAACTAAAATTTTGAGAAACTTGTGAAGAAGAAGCTCGATATGTAGCAATTCTCATTGTGAAAAATAATAAAAATTTACTATAAACCAAGAAATGTGGGTTTAGCTTATGTTTTAGCAGAACAAATACCAGTCGAATATCGCAACAATCATCAAGAGATTCTAAAATTTTGTTAGTCATAGATCGGAGAACTATATAATTATCACGTTAATCTTGCAGTTAAAATACAAGTGCACTTGATAGTTATTCGTCATTGATTCAATCCAAAAATAAACTAACCTTTTGCTGTTGGCTATATCAATGCAGTTATTGCATGGGTTGAGTAAATTTTAAAATTTAAGCCTACTAAAGCTAAAAGGTTTGATAAGAGACAAAATAAACTTGCTTCCCCGTTTTAATCCATATTTTTAGACTCTTAAGCGGGAAAAAAGCTGGAAATATGGAGATTAGAGGGATTTATGAACTTGAGTATATTTTACTAAAAATTTGAGATGGTTAAAATGACTAAGTTTAGGTTTTTTTTTCAATCATTAAGTACGATAATTTATAGTTTTTAGATTCTTCCTATCGTGCATAACAATCCTAAGACAATCAAAATTCTCTTGATAGAAGACTCTACCACCGATGCTTTATTATTAACTAAGTACTTTGAAAAACTAAAAAATGATCGCTTCGATGTAGTTCGAGCCAAGTTATTAAGTGAAGGATTAGAGTATCTCCAACAACAAGACTTCGATCTAATATTGCTAGACTTGTCTTTGCCAGATAGCTCTGGGATAGAGTCTATTAAAAAAATTCAAAATCTGACCACAGAAATTCCGATTATAGTTTTAACAGGGATGAATCGGGAAGAAATAGCCATTCAAGCCCTTAGAGAAGGAGCACAAGATTATATTTTTAAAGGTCAAGTATTTGGTAGTTTACTGGAAAGATCAATCAATCATTCTATTGAGCGCAAACAAAACAGTGAAAAATTGCGCCAAAGTGAAGCCCGTTATCGGGGGATTGTAGAAGATCAAACGGAATTGATTTGTCGCTTTTTACCTGATGGAACTCTAACTTTTGTGAATCAGGCTTATTGTCGATATTTTCAGCAAAGTAGTGAGAATTTTTTAGGAAAGAACTTTAAAATATCAGTTCCAGATGAAAGCTTTGCCCCTCTACAGGAACATTTAACCAGATTAACTCCTCAAAATCCGACTCGTTCTATTGAGTATGAGGTTAAGCTTCCTAATAAAAAAGTGTGTTGGCAACAATGGATTTATCGTGCTTTTTTCCGCAATGGCAAGATTGTTGAGTATCAGGGGGTAGGGCGGGATATTACCCAACGGAAAATAGCTGAAAATTTACTAGCTCAAGAAGCCACAGTAAATTTTATATTGGCAGAGACTACCCAACATATTCACGAATCTCTTGATCTCAAAACTATTCTGAAAACTGTAGCGGAAAAAATTAATCAGTTTTTGGGTTCCGAAAGAATTGCGATCGCAAAAGTAGAAAATTCTCAAGTTTCTGATATTCTACTAGAATCAGTAACCAAAAAAACAACTATTAATTCTGATTCAAAACAGGATAATAGTGAATTTAAACAATATTTGTCCCAACTACTTAGAGATCAGAATATATTGCTCAACAACAATTGGAGTAGCAATCGGATGCTTCCTATTGTTTCTCAGAAAAATACTCAATATGGATCGGTATGTTTAATTCCTATTGTGGTAGAAAAAAAACTCTGGGGTTTGATCTATATCGAACAATATTCTTTAGGGCAAAGTTGGCAGCAACAAGAACAAGCATTACTGAGACAAATTTCTTTTCAATTGGCGATCGCAATTAAACAAGCGGAATTGTACCACCAACTAGAAATAGCCAACCAGAAGCTAGAAAAATTAGCAGTGATTGATGGCTTAACGGGAATTGCTAATCGTCGTAAATTTGATGATTATATCAAAAGTGAATGGTTGCGTTTAGCTCGTGAAAAAGCACCTTTATCTTTAATTTTGTGCGATATTGACTATTTCAAACTATATAACGATACCTATGGACATCAAAGGGGGGATAGTTGTTTAAAACAAGTATCTCAAGCTGTTAAAAAAGTAGCAAAACGTCCAGCGGATTTAGTGGCTCGCTATGGAGGTGAAGAGTTAGCAATAATTTTGCCCAACACAACAGCCGAAGGGGCGAAACAACTAGCTTATAAAATATGTTTACAAATACAAGCTTTGCAAATTCCCCATATTGCTTCTCCTGTGGATTTATATGTTACGGTTTCTTTGGGAGTTGCGGGTTTGATTCCTGATCATGATAGTTCTCCTGAAGAATTGATTGCTATAGCGGATGCTAATTTATACAAAGCCAAGGAATTAGGCAGAAATCGAGTTGTGGGAATTGAGGATTGAGTTTAATAAGATTTAAGCTATTGTTGCGATCGCAAATATAATTATTTTGGTTGACTTTTTATCTACTAGTAGGTAGAATAAAATCATGAAACAAAACACTGCTCAACAAATTTTAGACACTGCTCAATCAATGGTGCGAAACAGAGGTTATAGTGCCTTTAGTTATGCGGACATTGCCAAACAAATAGGTATTCGTAAAGCCAGCATTCACTACCATTTTCCTTCAAAAGATAATTTGGTAAAAGAACTAGTTAAACGATACCGAGAAATTTTGGAGCGTAAATGTTTTCATATTGAGCAACAAGAAATTACACCCCAAGAGCAATTGAGAGAATTTGTGAATCTTTACCGAGATGGTTTACAAGATAATCAAATTTGCTTATGTGGAATGTTGACAGCAGATTTTGTCGTTTTAAATTCAGAAATCCAAGCCGAATTGCGAAGCTTTTTGGCTGTAAACCAATCTTGGTTAACCAGACTCTTGCAACGTGGTAGGGAAGCTGGAGTCTGGGAATGCGGGGAATCTGTCGAATTTGAAGCTAAAACTATCCTTGCCATGTTACAGGGAGCGCAACTAGTTGCTCGTGTAGCAGACAATAGCATTGAAGAGTTTGACAGGATTACAGAGGGATTTCTCAAAAATAAGCTAGGAAACAGCTAATTTTTTTCTTCTTTTATCTACCTTCTAGTAGGTAAAATTTAAAATTCAATTAATGGAGATTGTCATGAGCCAAACATTTACAGAACAAAAAATTATCCTAATTGGCGGTACCAGCGGAATTGGAAAAGCAGTGGCTAAATCAATCTTGAGTTCTGGAGGAACAGCGGTTATTGTTGGCTCTCGTCAACCCAAACTAAGTGATGCAGTTAGTGAACTAAATCATTATGGAACAGTTTTTGGAGAATTAGCTAATATCTCAGATATAGAGTCAAGAAATGCCCTAATTAATCGCATTAATACTAATCATAGTGATGCTAATTTACTAGTCAATGCAGCAGGGGTGTTTCTACCCAAATCTTTTATTGACTATGAAGAAAGTGATTATGATTTGTATTTAAATATTAATAAAGGCATTTTCTTTATTACCCAGGCAATTGTGAAAAATATGATAAATAACGGCAAACCTGGTGCGATTGTTAATATTGGCTCGATGTGGGCAAAACAAGCTGTAGAGGCAACTCCTTCTTCTGCTTATTCCATGGCAAAAGCGGGTTTACATTCTCTAACTCAACATCTAGCAATGGAATTAGCTCAACATAATATTAGAGTGAATGCAGTATCCCCCGCGGTAGTAGCAACGCCAATTTATCAAGGTTTTATTCCCAAAGAACAGGTACATTCGGCTCTAGAAGGATTTAATAGTTTTCATCCCCTTGGTAGAGTGGGAACTCCTCAAGATGTTGCCGAAGCAGTAACTTATCTCCTTTCCCATAAAGCTAGTTGGGTAACAGGAGCAATTTGGGATGTGGATGGTGGTGTAATGGCTGGGCGAAATCAATATAGCTAGTTCTAAAAGTTCCTTAATTTATCTCAAAACAGGATATCTCAACTAATAACTAACTTATTTCAATTAATTAAGAGGCAATTACATGAAACTTAGCAAACAGAATCTTCAATCAGCCACAGAAAAAATCTATGACACCATCATCGTTGGAGGTGGCGCGGGGGGACTTTCCGCAGGGGTATATCTACAACGTTATTTACTAGATACTTTAATTATTGATAAAGGAAAAGCTCGTTCTTTTTGGATGACTGAACTCCATAACTATTTAGGCTTACCTCCCGATACCCCTGGTAGATCTCTTCTTAGACAGGGAAAAGAACATTTCCTTTCCCTAGGTGGGGATCTACTGGATGCTTACGTGGAAGAAATAGTTGATGAAGGGGAAAACTTTGCCGTAAGGGTCAAATTTGGTCGTAATAATAGTGAATATCATACTTTTCGTGCCAAGTATATTATTGCTGCTAGTGGGATTATTGACTATCTTCCAGAGTTAGACAATATGCGGAATGTCTATGACTATGCTGGTTATAATCTTCATGTCTGTTTGATTTGTGATGGGTATGAAATGGCAGATAAAAAGGTGGGAGTATTTGCCAGCAGTGCCAGGAATGCAGAAGTTGTTTTTCCTCTGGGTTGGTTTACTGGAGATATAACTTTATTCACTCAAGGATTATTTGAAGTAGATAATGATTTACGTAGCAGACTAGAAACCCAGGGTTATGAGATTGAAGAAACTCCCATCGAGCAGTTTTTAGGGGAAAACCATCAAATGTCTGGGGTGGAATTAACCGATGGTAGAGTAATTGATCTCGAAACAGGCTTGATTTCAATGGGTTCTAAATATCATGCTACCTATCTAGATCAGTTTGATTTAGAGAAACAAGGAGGAAATTTAGTTACAGATAAAATGGCTCGTACCTCTCATCCTCGTATTTTTGCCATTGGAGATTTAAAAGTAGGATTAAATCAAGTTGTGGTAGCTGCTGCGGATGGAGCATTAGCTGCAACTCAGATCTGGCGAGATATACGTCGTAGCACCCCATCAAAAACTGCGGTTAATAAACTTGCACGATAGAAGCAGAATTTATTCTTGGATACTTCTCGCACTCAGGAGAAAATATTATGGCAAATCCAGGTTGGTCACGCACCGAATCACCTTTTCATGCAGGAGAACTGGCAATTCAAGCTAGATTGGGAATACAAGATCGCATGGATCGACAGGGAAGGCGTATGATTCGGGAATATTTAACCGAACAACATCAACAATTTTTTGCCCAGCTATCTTACATAATTGTCGGTACAGTAGATAAATTGGGTAATCCTTGGGCTTCAATTCTAGTTGGTAAACCAGGTTTTTTAGCTACTCCTAACGATAAAATTTTGCAAATCACAGCCAAACCCTTACCAGGTGATCCTTTAGGCAATAATCTGGGATTAGGTATTGATATTGGCTTATTGGGGATTGAACTCCAAACTCGTCGGCGCAATCGCATGAATGGCGTAGTTTCTGAGATCGCATCTGATGACTTGGAAATAACAGTTAAACAAAGTTTTGGTAATTGTCCCCAATATATTCAAGTGAGGAGGTTTGAATATATAGAAGCTCCAAAAGATATTTCCCCTACAATTTCTGAAATTAGTTCATTTGGGGAATTAGAAAGCAATTTAATTACAAGCGCAGATACCTTTTTTATTACTACCGCATATCAAGACGAGTCTGCGGGAATAACTAAAGGGGTTGATGTATCTCATCGAGGAGGAAAACCTGGTTTTGTCCGTATTGATGACGAAAAAACTCTAACTATTCCTGATTTTGCTGGCAATTGCCACTTCAATACTATTGGCAATATAGAAATAAATCCCCCCACAGGCTTATTATTTATTGATTTTGCACAGGGAGATTTATTGTATCTCACAGGAACAGCAGAAATAATTTGGTCTGGGGCAGAAATTAGCACTTATAAAGGGGCAAAACGGCTAATACGCTTTCATTTAGATCGGGGATATCTAGTAAAAGCTAGTCTGCCTTTACGTTGGTCAAACCCAGAATTTTCACCCCTCTTAGAACGCACAGGTTCTTGGTAGTTCTTCAGAATAAGTAAAGGAGAAAAAATTATGGCAATTACTCAAGGCTCTCATCATATTGGACTCACAGTTCCCGATTTAATAGCAACTCGTAATTTTTTTGTTGATATTTTAGGTTTTGAGCAAGTTGGTGAAGTTCCTGATTATCCAGCGATCTTTATTTCCGATGGCACAATACTATTAACTCTTTGGCAAGCAGTCGAGCCAGCAACAGCCACCTCATTTGATCGTAAAAATAATATTGGTCTCCATCATTTTGCGCTGAAAGTTGCAAATTTAGCTACTCTTGAATCTACTTATCAAACTTTGTTAAAAACTCCAGGAGTCGAAATTGAATTTGCTCCCGAACCTTTAGGCGGTGGTGCTACACAGCACATGATGTTTTATATTCCTGGTGGTATTCGTATGGAACTGATTGCGCTAGCATCCTAATTAAGATTCAATTTTATGGTTACGGAAGATTTGTTCATCAGGTAACTGACTTTATCAGTCAGATCAGTCAAATAAAGGGTATCTTGAGAATAACGTCAGTTCGACAGATTGTCTTTTGATTTTAATTCTTAACAACTAGCTAATTTTATATTCATCGAACTGACGTTTACGAAGAGCCTGCTGCTGCCTAAAAAATTTATCTTGTTAAGAAAATCGCGCTTTTACTGTGATGACTACCAGCATTACTCAAATACTTACACCCCATATTCAAGATTTAGGAGGGTTTAACGCTCGCCGTAGTTTACCTCATGA
>JASJDF010000250.1 GCA_030065715.1 Xenococcaceae cyanobacterium MO_188.B19
TGATTGTTTTGAGTCACAGAATTACCCGCATTATGTGTTCCATTCCAAGTTTCATTTAATAGTGTCATTCACTCACTCCTACACCACTTTTTAAATCATATTGGGTCTAGCTGACACCTTTCCAGACCACTTTGTTAGATTTATTAGATATGATGGTTATTTTGCCACGAACCCCCGCTAAAATACCAGAATATTTAGCAGGGGTTCGTAATAGTTTAATTATTTTTAGCCTAATTGTGGGACAAATTTGGTTATTTAGTAACTAATGGCAAAAAAGTTTAACAGTTTTAGCAATGAATAGTTTATTGATCTGGAATTAAACTACCCAGTAAACACTGATGACTGTTTTAACTAGCCATATACTCACGAATATAACCTCTTCTTCGTCTTAATTGACTTAAGGCTTGATGTTCTAGCTGACGCACTCTTTCCCGACTCAAACTCATTCTCTGACCAATTTTGGCTAAAGATAGCTCTTTGCCATCTTCTAAACCAAAGCGGAGAGAAATCACTTCTCTTTGTTGGGGAGTTAAATCAGCCATCAAACTAAATAAATCTTGTCTTAACAACTGTTGAGTGGCGTATTTATCGGGGGAAATACCATCATCTTCCAGTAAATCCGATAATTCTGTATCTTGATTGTCTCCCACTCGCACATCCAAGGATATGGGTTGTCTGGCAATGCTAAGATATTCACGAATTTGACTAGTTTTTAAGTCTAATTCCGCGCCAATTTCGGCTGGAGTGGCACTTCTTCCCAGTCTTTGCGCCAATTCTCGTTGAGTTTTTTTGATTTTGTTTAGTTTTTCTGTAATGTGAATTGGTAGGCGAATAGTTCTGGCTTGTTGAGCGATCGCTCTAGTGATGGCTTGACGAATCCACCAGTAAGCATAAGTAGAAAACTTATAGCCTTTCATGGGGTCAAATTTTTCTACACCCCTTTCTAAACCCAGACTACCTTCTTGAATCAGATCGAGAAATTCCATATTGCGTTTCTGGTACTTTTTGGCGATCGCAACTACCAGGCGTAAATTGGCTTCGATCATTTTCTTCTTCGCCCATTGTCCTTTCTTGACAACCCTGTTTAGTTCCGCCTCACTCAATTGGACTTCAGTAGCCCACTCCTTCAGACTTAGCTGTCGATCCAGCTTGTTTTCTAACTTTTCTTTTGTTTCCAACAGGGTCATCATAGTCTGTACTTGTTTCCCATAGATAATCTCTTGTTCATGGGTTAACAATGGTACCCTACCAATTTCGTGCAGATAGGAGCGAACCATATCTGCGGAATAATTTGTAGTTTTGGTTTGTTTGTCGATTTTGGCTTTGGGCATTTGCTACAGTTATGACTCCTTAATAATTGTGGAAAGTCTCGTGATGATTGGATTAAATTAAATAAAGTGAGGTCAGAAAATTCTGAACCATTTAACCTCATCAATCTCAGCTAACAGCAAGCTCGCGATCGAAAACTCAGGACTTTATTTAACTGTATGTACTTGAATAGACGTTAGTTGACTCTAAAAAGTTCAATTTCGATCTAAGGTTTAAGATAATCTCTGATCACCCTATTGATTTTTTCTGAACTTAAAGAGAATTTATTAGTCTATTGTTATTCTTACCTAATAGTGAATTAAAAATCTTGGTTTTTGCTGAGTTTTTGGAGGCGGATTTCCGAACTTGTTGATGGTGATAAAAATCTATCTATGAAAATAGCAGCAGTTATTCAGGTTTCGTAATTCCTAATTTAAGCAGCCAAGTAAAATTATTTGTACGTTTCATTTTTTGCCAACCTCTAATACCTAATACCTAAGATTTATCTCAACTATCAAATTAATTTTGTCCAACTACTTATTTACAGGCTTCTAATAAATCTTGATGAACTTTTTTAGAAGTAGCAATCAGCAAGCCAGGCAAACTATAATCTTGACAGTCAGATAAGGCAGGTGGAGCAGAACCATCAAAAGTAGTTACAATACAACCAGCCTCTCTAGCTAAAAAGGCTAAAGCTCCCCCATCAATAAATTTACCTCTTCTAATAATTACCCCAGCTATTTCTTTGGTGAATAAGCCACTAGTGTTCGGGACTTTGATTTCAGGGGAATAATCATTTTGGATATCAAAAATCTGATATTTATCCTTCAGTGCAGATGTATATTGACCCATTGCCCAGCCTAATAAGATAGCAGATTTAGGGTTGGTTAACTGTAAAGGAATGCAATGATCTAAATCCTGATCCAGGGTACCTTGATAAGCTCCTTCTCCTCTCAAAGCATAATAGTAGCAATTTTGAGCAGGAGAAATTGCTATAACTGCTTCAAAATCATCAGGGCTGAGAATTCCCAAAATAATTTGATAGTTATTGTGTCCATCAAGATAATATCTTGTACCATCAATGGGATCTAGAGTAATTAAATAAGCTGAGGATTTATTAAAATTTATGTCTCGAAAATATTTGGTATTAAGAGATTTTTCATATTCTTCTCCATAAAAGGGAATCTGAGGATAAATACCTAATAATGCCACTTCCACTAAAGTCTGAATAGATAAGTCAGCATCAGTTAAAGCAGTAGCAAAAAAATTATTTCCTCTATCTTTATCTGGTAGAGTTTTGATCTTTTCTTGAATCTCATTAGCATAAGCAGCAGCTACCCGAAGATGGGGTAACAAATTAGTAAGAATTTCACGAGGGGCGGGATTATCAAACATCTAGAATAGCTCGTGTAATGTACAATCTTAGACTCTTAAGAATAACTCTGATTTCAGATTTTGTAGCAAAAAATCTGAACTATATTCAATCTATTTGGTTAATAACTTTGTTGAGGGCAAAATTAATTCTACATCCCAGTTAGATACAATCTTAGCTAATTGGTTTTGATTTTTTAAATCCTGAATATGGGGTAAAATCCCTAAAATAGAGATTTGGGTCAAAGATTCAATCAGATTCTTAGGTGCTAACTGTTCTAAGTCCGTAGAATTATCCAATGGGTCACTACAACTTAAGATAATTCCCCTTAGATCTATATCAAGGCTGCGTGCTAAAGCTACATTTGCCACAGCTTGCGCGATCGCGCCTAATTTGACAGTAACAACCAAAATCGTGGGTAAACGCCACTCAGCAGCAATATTACCTACGGTCATCTCATGGGTTACAGGAGAACCTAAACCCCCCAAAGCTTCGATCAACACAAAATCTTGTTTTTGAACTAGGGAACTAAAAGAATGCCACACTGCTGCTAAATCAATCTCTTTTCCTGCTAACTCCGCAGCAATAGGGGGTGCTAGGGGTGTCTCAAAAATTAGAGGTTTGACTATTTCGACAGAATCTAGATTGCCAAATAACTGTTGATATAGTTCCCAGTCTCCCTGTCCCGTTTGCATCAGCTTGAAGAGACCTAAACTAGAATTAAGTTGATATTTGTGCCAATAGGATGCTAGGGCAATAGTCACCGCCGTTTTTCCTACATCCGTATCTGTACCTGCGATTAATAAATGATTCATTAACTTAGTTAGTTTTAGCCCTTTGATTGTGATTCACTCAATTACTTTAGACTAATTATCTGTAAAGACTCTTAAACCTTTATAATTATTTCGTTGGTGAATTTACAAAATAAAGCTAAATTATCAATTTTTTTGAGTTTAATTCTCCACAGCAGTATCTTAAAAATTTAGAGCTGAATCTAGTGTATTTTCAGAGAGATATGGTTAGGGAGCAATAATCTAATACTATTAAAACCACCTAATTAGATGAATTTGGGAATATCTACTGATGCTAAATATCTTGTTAATCTACAAGATGGAAATATAAGATTAGCCAAAATTAACTAAAAAAATTAAAATGTATAAGATTAGATTAAAATCGATCTCACGTCTTTAAAACTGCGAGCCTCTGTTTTGTACTGGAAAGCAACCTATTAGGCTACCAGAAATGTGAAGCTCGAAATGATAATATTGCCCTGAATTGAGTTAAAATCCTGTCGTGATCCATACTACAATCTTACCGTTCCAGTCTGCATCCGAATCAAGTGTATTGTCGGACTCTAATAGACTCCGTTTGTTTGCTGGTTCTGCCAATATCCCTTTAGCTCAAGAGGTAGCTCGCTACCTAGGAATGGATTTGGGACCTATGATCCGCAAACAGTTTGCGGATGGAGAATTATATGTTCAAATACAAGAATCGATTCGTGGGTCTGATGTATATTTGCTTCAACCTTGCTGTCGTCCTGTTAATGACAACATGATGGAGTTAATGATTCTCATTGATGCTTGTCGTCGGGCTTCCGCGAGACAAATCACTGCGGTCATACCCTATTATGGTTACGCTAGAGCAGACCGCAAAACAGCAGGAAGAGAATCCATCACCGCTAAACTAGTTGCTAATCTGATTGTAGAAGCTGGAGCCAATCGAGTCTTGGCTATGGATTTACACTCAGCACAAATTCAGGGTTACTTCGATATACCCTTAGATCATGTATATGGTTCTCCAGTTATTCTCGAATATTTAGCCAGTAAAAATCTTGCTGATTTAGTAGTAGTTTCCCCCGATGTTGGCGGAGTCGCTAGAGCTAGAGCTTTTGCTAAAAAGCTCAATGACGCACCTCTAGCTATCATTGACAAACGCCGTCAAGCTCATAACGTTGCGGAAGTAATGAACGTGATTGGGGATGTAAAAGGTAAAACTGCGGTGCTAGTCGATGACATGATTGACACAGCAGGAACACTTCTAGAGGGAGCAAGATTACTTAGAAAAGAAGGAGCAAGACAAATCTACGCTTGCGCTACCCATGCAGTATTTTCCGAACCTGCTGTCTCTCGCTTATCTGGTGGTATGTTTGAGGAAGTAATTGTTACTAATACAATTCCCATCCCTCCTGATAAACAATTCCCCCAACTTACAGTGTTATCTGTAGCTAACTTATTGGGAGAAGCTATCTGGCGGATTCACGAAGACAATTCTTTAAGTAGTATGTTTCGCTAACTAAATTCAGACAATTGGATAAATCGATGCTAGATATTGCCCAACGTCATTTATGCCGAAGAGGAAAGATTGAAATTTCCTATTTACAATGGGATTCTGCCGATTTATCCAATTCAAAAGGTTCCAATGAAAGCAGTTGTGCTAAACGCCGTTTACTTTTGCTTCATGGTTTAGCCGATTGTGCCATGGTGTGGTCAAGTTTAGGAGCGTATTTAGCTGACCATTATCATGTAGTTGCTCCAGATTTACGAGGACATGGCGAAAGTAGTAAGCCTGATACTGGCTATAGTTCTCAAGAAATTATTGCTGATTTAGAAGTTTTGATGACCCATCTAGGTTGGAATCAGGCTCAGATTTTAGGTCATTCCTGGGGAGGAAAACTAGCTACTATTTGGGCAACTCAGAACCCAAGATTGTTTTCTAGCTTAATTCTAGTCGATCCATTTTATGTAGATAAATTACCCAGTTGGTTCAAAATTACCTTCCCTCTTCTGTATCGGGTGTTGCCTTTTCTTCAGGGGATGGGACCTTTTGCTAATCAAGCAGCAGCAGAAAAACTAGCTCAAAATCTAAAACAATATCGTCAGTGGACTCCGTTACAACAGCAAGCATTCAATGCCACTATTGAAGCTAAACAGGATGGAACTTGGGGAAGCAAGTTTACTATAGCAGCACGTAATCAAATCTTTACGGATGTGATGAAACAGTCAGGTTTAACTAAACCCTTGTCGATTCCCAGTTTATTTATTCAGCCTACCAAGGGACTGAATCGTACTCAATGGCAACTCAAACCTTACCAACGTTATTTACTCCATTTGGAAATTAAGCGAGTTCCTGGGAATCATTGGGCGTTTTTAGTAAATCCTGATGAGTTTAATCAAGAAGTTGCCAAATTTCTCGATCAACAAAGTATAAAATCAGTTTAATTCTCTTCATATAGGGGAGTTTCATCCAGAGAGCCTAAACGATCAAAGGGCCAAAAACGTACAATGGCTCGTCCAATCAAGTTCTTGCGAGGAACAAAACCCCAATAGTGAGAATCGTAACTATTATTACGATTGTCCCCTAAAACTAGATATTGATTTTCTGGGACAGTTTCAGGACCATAGTTGTAGTCTGGAGCTTCTTCAATATATTTTTCCTTAATTGTTTCACCATTAACGTAGACTTTTCCCTCTCTTACCTCTATAGTTTCCCCAGGTAGTCCAATTACTCTTTTAATAAAGGCATCTTTAAAATTTTGCTCTTTTAATGTATCTGTAGGAGAAAAAACTACTACGTCTCCTCTTTGGGGACTGGTAAAATGGTAACTAACTTTTTCAATAATTAGGCGATCGTTAATTTCGAGAGTAGGTTCCATAGAAGAAGAAGGGATATAGCGAGCTTCTGCTACTAATGTTCTAATCCCAATTGCTAATATAAAAGCTGTTGCTAAAGTTTTAACAATTTCTACAACTGGGTTTTCTTCCGTCGAAGTTTTGACATTTTCTACAATTGAATCTTTTTCTATGTCGGTCATAAGCAAATGTCCTCTAATACTATACTGTTAATTAATCAGGCTCATATTCTTTTGCTAGATAGCAATTGATCTTTAGGAGATCTATGAATCTAAGGGGATAAAATAACCCGAATCGCTCCTCAGAGTACTCCTAGAGAAACCGACCAAATTATCAGTCAACTGGATTGAGCAACGGTCAAAGCAGCTCGAAGGTTCGTTCTTGGGCGGGGCGTTCAAGCAACTGAACTTGGTTCAGGTGTCAACCCCTTGGGTTTCACGGTTAAACCGCACAATGCCCCCATGAGCAACTTTGGTAAGAAGGCTCAATCGTTTCATATCCGAAGGTCTATCCTTTAGGACGGCGGAGTAATATCTGACTTTATTGTCAGGAATGATCGATCTTCAAGTTCATTTCCCTGAGCCTGGATTAGAACATAAAGAAGATTTGTTTATTGCTAGTTTAGCTTGTGCTAGGGGGGGACTAACTTCTTTTTTAGAAATGCCTAATACTAAGCCCTGGACTAGTACCCAGACTGCTTTAGATGATAAGCTGCAAATAGAAGTTGGTAAGTGTTTAATTAATTATGACTTTTTTATCACTGCAACCGCAGAAAAATTATAAGATTTGCCTTCCATGAAAACCGCTTGCGGGATTAAAATCTTTATCAGTGAACAGTTAACGGTGAACAGTGAACAATGCCGTCTTTAAGATTATTTCCTGAATTAAGACACTGGTTTATCAAAACAAAAGGCGTGCATTGCACACCCTACAGGAAATTTAAAAGGGATTAGTTAGCACAAGCTAAACAACCATCATTAGATTCTTTGAAGTCATCCTTTTGTACAGTGCGGATATAGTAGATAGCCTTACAGCCTTTTTGCCATGCCATTATTAGGGTTTCATAGATATCTTTAGCTTTAAGGCTTCTTTCTGGCTCATTGGGAAAATATACCGCTTTATTAAGGTTAAAGAGTAATTCCATTGAAATTCCCGTATCGATCCATTGTTGAATTGCTGCTACGGCTTCAATAACGATTTTTTGATCCAGGGTTTTGTTTTCATGGTAAAACCAAAAAGAATCTTGAATAAATGGTGGTGCGATAGGTACTGTACCTTTTGCCCATTTGTCGTAGAAGAATTTACTATAGACAGGGAGAATACTAGCAGTACAACCTTGAACTAAGGAAGATGAAGTATTAGGCGCGATCGCGGTAATATGGGAATTACGAATACCATGTTGTTGTATATCTTGGGATAGTTGTACCCAACGCTTTCGATCTTGAGCGCGCTCTAAAAACCACTCTACAGGTTTTGCACCTATTAGTTTTCCTTGACTCCATTCACTACCTTCAAAAGCAGCATAAGCACCTCTTTCTTTGGCTAATTCCATAGAAGCATGGGTACACCAGTAACCCATTTCTTCAAAGAGATAGCTAATTTTAGACAGATTTTTGTAAGTTAGATGGCGTTTGGCTAACCAGTCGGCTAAACCCATTGCCCCCACACCAATAGTGCGATACTTATCATTATGAGCTTTACTCGCTGCAAAAGGAGGAGTGGTAATATCAATAGTATTGTCGAGAATTCTTACTGCTATGGTACAAATAGCGGGTAGCTCGGATTCTTCCACATTAGCTAGATTGAGAGATACTAAGTTACAAGAATGCCCTTCTACTCCTGGTTTAACATTGGAGAAACTCTCACAACATTGTCCTGTAAGAATGCCATTAAACATTCCTAAATGTCTTTT
>JASJDF010000251.1 GCA_030065715.1 Xenococcaceae cyanobacterium MO_188.B19
ACATCTCCCCCAGATTCAGACATTTCTAGGATGCTAATAATCAGATAATAAAGAGCTTGTTTGATTTTATCTTTATCTAGTTCCCAAATACGATTTCCAGGCTCTACAGAAAGACGCAGACTTTGCTGATGCTGTTTAGCTGTGTCCAACAAACTATTAATTACTTGTTGACAAAGCATCTCCGTATCCACAGAAGATGTTTTAATCTCTGTCTCTTGTTCGCCCAAAACTCCTAAATTAACAATTTCGTCAACTAGAGAAATTAAATTTTGACCACTATTGTGAATAATTTCTAAATATTCTCTTTGCTTAGTTGTTAAAGGACCATAAACTTCTCTTCTCAAAACACTAGCCATTCCAATTACAGAAGTTAGAGGCGTTCTCAATTCTTGGGTTAGCTGCGCCAGAAGTTTGACC
The DNA here is from genome assembly GCA_030065715.1 of Xenococcaceae cyanobacterium MO_188.B19. GTDB lineage: Bacteria > Cyanobacteriota > Cyanobacteriia > Cyanobacteriales > Xenococcaceae > JASJCP01. Next base: position 418 of record JASJDF010000251.1, read on the forward strand.
TTAATCAGATTTGTGGAATTTTCTCGACTGGAAATTTCCCTTTCAGATTTACTGGGTTGGTTGCCACCATTTGACCATTCAGGGAACTGATAACCGTGATGGGGAACAGTGATAATCGAGTTGGCTCCTGGTTGATTTTGATGTTTGAGAGCATAATCTCGCTCAAATTCTCTCAGACACCAGCGAGCCGTGAGAGCCAAAAAATCAACATCTTTCGAGCTAAACTGTCGTGATTCTAAATCCATTACCTCTAGGGTTCCGATACAAAAACCTTCGGAGCTAATTAGGGGAACCCCAAGATAAGACCTAATACCATAGTGTTGAGTAAGGCTACTATTGGTAAATGCCCGATTAGAAAAAGTGTTTTCAATTGCCAAAGGCTGTTCGCTATCTATGACATAAACACTGAAAGACTCTTTTAAAGGTATTCTGCGGTGAGATGCTAGTTGATTCATCAAGCCGATTGAAGATAAACCAAAAGCAGATTTAAACCATAATTCTCGTTCTACTGCTAGACCAAGAATACAAATGGGTGCTTCAAGAAAACTGGAAGCTGTTTGAGTTGCTTCTTCAAAGACAGGGATGCTTTCTGATGCCAATAAACCCAGACCGCCAAGAGTTTTTAGTCTTTTTTCTTCCTTGGCAGAGGGAGTTAAATTATCTAAACGGCAAAAGAGTCTGTTTCGTGGTTTGTTCATATTGGGGACTCTGATCCCTAAATCTACTGCTTGCACTTTTATCACTAAATCTTAATCGAGGTTTTTTTAATTTGCCTTTGGAAGCATACTTTTGTGTTATTTATTCTCTCTTGGAATTAATATACAAAGATATTTGAAAAATTGTGACAAGAGAAAAACTACAAACGGCTCCCGAAGCTAGTTATTTCTAAAGTTCCCGAAAAAGCATCTGAACGAACATTTTAAGCATAGATTCTTAACTTTGTGTGAAATAAAGATAAATAATTTCTTTAGTTTTGGAATTTTCAACTATATATTATTTAACCAGGTATCAGTAATTTCCCTATAGATTAAGATATCTAGTCCTGTGAATTCTCCCAATTCTATCTCTAGTTATTAAATATTGGAGCAATAATACTCTGGGAAAACTCATAAGCCTGAAAAATTGTTTTATTGGATTTGGATCATGAACCCCTCAAAAATTAACTCACAAAACTTTTTTGAGTTTGAAACAGATTTTGTCGAGTCTCTAAATTGTATCCCTATGGCAGTCAGAATGAAATTAGATACTTGTGGAGTTAAACTCAAATTAAGCCATTGGCATCAATTCAATCAACAGGAACGAATAGATTTAGTCAATATGCCTTGTCTTAGTACATCAGAAGCTCGAACTTATAAAGAATTTCTGCAAAATTTGGTTCAAGCTAAAACAGGTAGTTTGGCTGGAGAACTGACTGTTCCACCCCATCCTCCTTGGTTGGATGCAGCTAAGATTCCCGATCGCGTACAAGAAAAAGCTAAAGTATTTGATGTTACTATTTCCTCAGAACAATGGTCTGCTCTCACCCCCTTACAAAGGTTTGCTCTGATTAAGTTAAGTCGTCCCAGTCACGAGAATCGCAATTTTTTACCAGCTCTCAAAGAATTTAATTTGTACAAATAGTTACGTGGTGAGGAAAAACTTAATGTTAGATAATTTTCAAATTTGCGATCGCGATTTAGATGAGGCAACTTTAGCCCGTTATTTGGCAACGGATGCCGTGGCTATAGATACAGAAACGATGGGTTTGGTTCTAGGACGCGATCGCTTGTGTTTAGTACAAATCTGTGATGCTAATAATCATGTAACAGCTATTCGCATTGAAAAAGGGCAAACTACAGCACCTAACTTAAGTAAATTACTGCAAGCAACAGAAGTTACTAAAGTTTTTCATTTTGCTCGCTTTGATGTTGCTCAATTTCTCTTTACTTTTGGTGTAGAAACAACTCCGATTTTTTGCACCAAAATTGCTAGTAAACTAGCCCGTACCTACACCTCTAGTCATGGATTAAAAAGTTTGGTTGGGGAGCTAATGGGGGTAGAGTTGGATAAAAAAGCACAGAGTTCTGATTGGGGTAATGTTCAAGGTCTTTCCAATGAGCAATTAAGCTATGCTGCTAATGATGTACGGTATCTTTTACCAGCTAAAGAAAAACTTATTACTATGCTCCAAAGGGAAGAACGTTGGGAATTAGCACAACAGTGTTTTCAAGTCCTTCCTGTAATCATTAATCTAGATATTATGCAATACAGTAATATTTTTGAGCATTAATCAAGATTAAGAGAGACAAGGAGGACAAGGGGGGCAAGGGAGATGGGGGAGATAAGGGAGACAATTAACAATTAGCAATCAACCATCAACCATTAACTACTACCTATTAACCATATCCGAAGGTGTCCCACGAGATACACCTGCGGATATATCCTTTAGGACTAACCACTAACCACTAACTTTTTCCATAGCTTCTGTAATCGCATTAGAAATAAAAGGTAATAACTCCCTATTAGGAGGCTGATTTTTGCCTTCGGTAAATACTATCAGTAGATAGGGTTGTCGGTCTGGGATTTCGATATAAGCACAATCATGGCGTACTTTAGATGTCCAGCCAGCTTTTGACCAAATTTTGGCATTTGCTGGCAAACCTGCCCCTAAAAATCCTGTAATCTGATTTTCTTCTCCATTTATGGCTTGAGAATTAACATCCCGTTTGAGTAATTGCATCATTTGCAATGAGCGATCGCTAGAAACAGTAACACCACCGATAATACTGTGTAAAAGTCTGGCTACTGCATCAGTGGTCAGCATATTGCGATTTTCCATCAATTCCCCTAAGAAAGCTCTTTCTCTACCATAAGGTCCTTCATTCCAGGGTTTTTGATTAACATTAATTCCTTCCAATTCTTCCCAACCCAGAGATTTAAAATAACGATTAACAATATTTCTTTGTTGTTTCCAAGTTACAAAAGGTGCTTCTGGTAATTCGGGACCACTAGTAGTACCTGTTAGTACATCTACAATTAAGCTAGTAGCATCATTACTAGAATCAATAATCGCGTCTTTAATGGCTCTTTGCAGTTCTGGGGAATCTCCCACCATTCCTTTATCCAACCATTCATGAATTGCTACAAGGTAAAATAGTTTTACAATGCTGGCAGGATAAATTCTTTCCACACCCCGATAACTAAATCCTCTAACTTCGTATTGCCAAAATTCTGCTGGAGATAAAGCTCCGCCAGTATTGACAATTACAGGAGGGTCATAGACTATCCAAGTTAGAGCTATTTGATCTCTGGTGAGAAGAGGAAACTTTTGCCAGGTTTTTTCTAAAATTTGATCGGCGATATCAGTTAGTTGCTTATCTTGACGAAAAAAAACCATAATTTAGTTAGTAGTTAGTAGTTAATCCTTCATTGTTGTCCTAAAGCATACCGCTTCGAGTCCTAAAGGATATATGCGTCCTAAAGGATATATCCGCAGGTGTATCCCGTGGGACACCTTCGGATATAGCGGTATCCCCTTGCGGGACACCTTCGGATAACCGTAGGGAATGCTAAAGCATACCGCTTCGCATATCCTTTAGGGCATAATGGTTCATTGTTGGCGGCTAAAACTTTTCCTTGTACTCTTGTACCTCCGCCCCCATTTAAAAACTTACCTGAATCCTATCTTGTAGCGCAAACTATGGTAAAAAAGAAATTTCCCCAATATATCTAGCATTTTAATGAAAACTCCCAATTTAAAATCCATCGAATCAGCAACAGAATTGTCAAATGAAGTAAAATCAGAATTAAAATCTACTGTAAAGTGGAGTTTTTGGACAGTATTTAGCTCTACATTTATCACCATATTTTTAGCAGAAATGGGAGATAAAACCCAATTAGTAACTTTATTAATGAGTGCTGAATCTCAATCTCCTTGGATAGTATTTCTGGGAGCAGCTATGGCTTTAATCAGCACCAGTCTATTGGGTGTTTTGGTTGGTTATTGGCTATCTAAAAAACTATCTCCTAAAACCTTGGATTTAACAGTAGCAATTTTATTATTATTTATTACAGGATGGCTTATTTCTGATGTGATTAGTTAGGTAGAGTTCAAAATAGCAAGTTTTAAATACCTACGAACCAGTAACTATTGATTATTAACTATTTCCAATTACATTAAAATTATGGATTTTCAACTTTTAGGTTTGAGTTTTATCACAGTGTTTTTAGCAGAAATTGGTGATAAAAGTCAGTTAGCTGCGATCGCGTTGGGAGGAAGTTCTAAATATCCTCGTGCCGTTTTTTTGGGGTCAACTGTAGCTTTAGTATTAGCGAGTTTTTTAGGAGTAATAGCTGGAGGTGGAGTCGCTCAATTTTTACCAGAAAAATTACTTAAAGCGATCGCTGCTTTTGGCTTTTTATTAATGGCTTTAAAATTGGTTTGGGTTACGGAATCAGAGTAAACAGGGATTGATTACCCAATGAATTTTAGATTATTTCTAACAGCTTTGTTATCTACTTTGGGATGTTCTAATCTGGTTTTAGCACATCCTTTAGGAGATCCAGAATTCAATCAGCTAGAACAGTTATTAATTAATTATGATTTTGTAATTCGCTATGAATTGCCTCCCTATGAAAACAAGAGAGGATTAAAACCTTACGGATTATTACATACTAAGACTAAAACTATCTGGATTAATCCTGTAGTTTTTGATTTGGGAAATGCCAAACATACCCTAATTCATGAAGCAGTACACGCTAGTCAAACTTGTGCGGGAAATGGCTCAATTGCTTTAGTTGATTTAGAAATAGAACCTCCTCAAATTACTCGTCCTTATTTTATGCGTTATCATCAGTATCGCCGAGAAATTGAAGCACAAGCTTATGCAGTACAAGCTCAACCAGATAGCCTAACAATTGTTACACAATTATTGAATAAATATTGTTCAAAAGTACCCAAGCAGAATTAATTACAGATTCTCTTTTCTATTCCCTCTCTCTAATCTTACTAATTTCCCTGGCAAGTGCGATCGCAGCTTCGATACTAGTAGCATCAGCAATGCCTTTTCCTGCAATATCAAAAGCCGTACCGTGATCGGGAGAAGTACGAATAAAAGGTAAGCCAATAGTAGTATTAATTGCGCGATCAAATGCCATTAATTTTACGGGAATCAATCCTTGATCGTGATACAAGGCTAAATAAGCATCTGCACCATTGTTAATGGCAGGAATATTACTTTTTTTTGGCTTTAATTCCCCATACCAAGCTTGTCCAGGTTTAACCCACATGGTATCTGGAGGTAGTAGTCCAATTAATTCTGCTTGGGGATAGTTTTTTTGTGCTGTTTCTAGCCAGGAAAATAACCAGTCTATTTCTTCTGTTCCCAATTGTCCTGCTTCACCACTGTGGGGATTTAAGCCAGAAATAACAATTTTAGGATTATTAATCCCAAAATCAGCTTTTAGACACTCTATGAGTAAATCTAGCTTCAAATTCATCAACTCTGGACTGAGAGACTGGGAGACTTGAGATAGAGGAATATGAGTGGTAGCTAGTAAAGTGCGTAACATCCAACCTGTATATGGCGATCGCGCTACAAATAACATGCCATATCGCTCGGTGTTGGCTGCTTGTGCTAATACTTCTGTTTGTCCTGGATAGTTATATCCTGCTTGTTTCCAGAGAGATTTGGCAATAGGTGCGGTGACAATCCCCTGAAACTTGCCTTCTAAAGTAAGCGCGATCGCTTTTTCTAGATACTGAAAACTGGCTTTTCCTGTTTCCCTGTTTCCTAGCCCAAAAGTTAGATCATAATCATAGGGGATATCTAAAATGTTTAAACTATCAGGATTGGCAAGACTATCTTGACTGATACCTTGTTGTAGCAAGTGCTGATAAGTCAACTTTAGTATTGAGCGGCTTCCAATAAGGGTAATCTCACAATTTTCAGTAAGAGAAACATTAGCCAAAGCCTTTAAAACTACTTCTGTGCCAATTCCAGCAGGATCGCCAATGGTAACAGCAAGATGATTCATGGTTAATTGTTACTTTTAATTGGTTCTAAATAACCATAACCCAATCCCAAGGAGCAAAAAAAAATACCCCTCAGTTCATTAAACTTGGGGTAAGAATCAATACCTGTTATATAGCTCTATCTCTGTAAACATTATGCCCTTATCTAAAAAAGATCTCTATGATCTGGGTCACAAGGATATGTTGATCTGACTTATAATCAAAATCAAGTTAAGTTTGTTAAAGCTATTTTGTCGCCCATCGCTCCTAAAACCATCAATTATCGTCAGAAGCCATAATTTTAGGTACTCGGAAATATTGCCCTTCTTGTTCTGGTGCAGATGCTAAGAGAGCATCTTTGTGGGGAAATGGCTCTAGTTCATCGGAGCGAGTAATGTTGATTACTTCAATAGCTCTGGTAGTAGGAGCGACATTTTCAGTATCTAACTCGCTTAATTGTTCAAAATAGCCCAAAATATCATTTAGTTGACCAGTAAATTCTGCTTCTTCTTCAGGAGTGATGTCTAATCTAGCCAAATGAGCAACTTTTTTTACTTGTTCGCGATCAATCATAATTGTTTGTGTATGTATTAAAAGAAAACATCCATTTCAGAACGTCCTGTTACTTTAAGCCAGTTTTGAGCTTCCATGTAGTTATTGGGAGCAATACGAATTGCTTGCTTCCAATATTCCGCAGCTTTATCATAAAAGCCTTCTGCTTCTTCTTCTTTGCCCGCTTCTCTAGCTTTTTCACCTTCATAATGATATAAAACAGCTATATTATTCAAAGCTTGGGGCATTCGAGGATTGAGTTCGATAGATTCTTCATAAAGTTCTAGAGCTTTTTCGATATCTCCATTACTGGCATAAATCAAACCCATATTGTACAGGATATAACTGCGATCATTGGGATCTTCTTCTAATTTTAGAGCTTCTTCGTAGTTTTCTAAAGCTTCTGCATATTCTCCATCACCTTGGGCAGACATACCATCACGATAGTAAGCAAAGGCTTCTTTGGCTTTTTTGTTGGTGGGCAGAGCTTTTAAGATAATGTCTGCCATAACAGTAAAAGTTTTATCAATAAAGTTATCGTTGCGTTGAGTACGAGGCATAGCTATTTAGATAAAGACTTATGGTTTATGGATCGATTGTACCTTACCCCAATTCAATCTATACTCTTTTAAAACAATTACCAATTAGCAATGAACTATTAGATGAGGTACACCTAATACTAAATCCGTTTACCAAAGTATAGTTTTAGTTTAAAGCATAAAATTAGCTTAAACCTTTCTGACTTCTGACTTCTGACTTCTGACTTCTGCCTCAAAACCAAAAGCTCTGTACCTCACCAGTATCAGAATTACTACATTAGCGTTTTCTAGGTGCTTCTTTTAAAGTAAAGTTAGCAATCAATAAGAAAAAGATTCCCAAATTAATAAAAACATCAGCAATATTAAATACAGGAAAATTAATTACACGGAAATCTAAAAAATCTATCACATAGCCAAAGACAAAACGATCTACTCCATTTCCTAAAGCTCCAGCTAAAACACAACCATAGCCTAGTTGCTCTATCTTTGATAGTCTAGTAAATTTTGCTAAAGCAATTAGAGCAAAACTTACAGCCAAAGATAGCCATCGTAACCAACTTACTCCCCCACTAAAAAAACTGAAAGCAGCACCAGTATTTTCCACATAGGTAATATGAAAAATTCCAGCCCATATAGGGAGGGTTTCCCCCACCTTACTAAAGACTTGGGAGATAGTATATTTAGTTACTTGATCTAAAATAAAACCTGCGAT
>JASJDF010000252.1 GCA_030065715.1 Xenococcaceae cyanobacterium MO_188.B19
CCTGCAACTACATCGCCAGGACTGAAGTGATAATCATATTTATCGAGCAAAGCTGCGAAATCTTCGTGAGTGAAACCAATGTCTTTAGTACTGTTTACTTGCTGATTGACCATGTGTGTTAGTTATCCTTGTTTATCTCCTTGGTTAACGTGCCTCCCATTTATGTACACTCTCAATGAGATTGTGTAGCCTACACCCGCATTCAGTGTTGTTATACACATCAAAACAACCTTACTTAACTATGATTGCTACATAGATTCTGTAAGCCTGTGGTAATTTTGGTGATAAGGTTTGCTTTGGGGCAATATTCCATTAAACTATCTTAACTTTTTATTGGGCTGCTACAAAATAATTTTTAATATTTTTATTATAAAGTAATTAGCTTATTTTATAGTTTAACATTAAATTATAAAACTAAGTTATAATTAGCATTTTGACGGTCTTTATCATCGCAAGTATTAGTTTCACTAGTCAAAGGGTTATTTTGCAGTTGATTAAGGGTTTCAACGAAATCTTTTATACCCTGGAATTTACGATAAACTGAGGCAAAGCGAATATATGCTACTTCACTCTTATTCCTGAGATGTTTAAGAACTAACTCCCCTATTTCGTTACTGGAAAATTCCCTACTGGTGCCTTGTTGTAAAGTTGCTTCTATTTCATCTACTATCGATTCGATGGTTTGATGGGATACTTGAGTTTTTTCACAAGCTCTTAAAATCCCTCTCAATAATTTAGAACGGTCGAAGGATTCTCGGCTACTGTCTCTTTTGATGATTGTCACAGGAACTAATTCAATGCGCTCGTAAGTGGTGAAGCGATACTTACAATTGAGGCATTCCCTTCTACGCCTGATGCTTTGTTTAGCCTCGGTAGAACGGGACTCCAAAACACGGCTTTCTTTGTGCTGACAATTGGGACATAGCATGATCTTTAATCTATTATTATTGTTAATTTACATAGATTCATATTTTCAGATTAATTAAATTTCTACCAAAATACAAATCTGAGCCATTTGCTATATACTAATCTGCTCTTAGCAGATTACAACAGAAAACGACTCAGAACTGCAAAAAAACTTAAACAACGCGAGTTTGAAGTTCGGAATTCGGAATTCGCCCTAAAGGATACACCTTCGGATATATCCTTTAGGGCGACTGATTACCTTCGACTATTTTTCAATGCGAGGAGGTTCGCGAAAAGCGATCGCAAAGAATAAAACGGCAAGTGCCATAGTCAATATTAGGATGTAAGCAACGCTTTCCATATTTTTCTGCGCCTCATTTTTTATACTTAACAGTTTATCAAGTTTTGTCTAGAAAAATTATTCTTAGATCAAAGGTGAAATAATTTCTAACATCAGAAAAGGTGAAGAAGAACTAGCTATTAGTAGTTGCTTCCTCACCTTGATTAAGCCTTAAGAATGAGCTTAGATAGGTTCTTCACGGCGAGTAGATTTGTCACCTACTTTGGCATAGAAGCCCCACTCTACTTGTTGTTCTTCTAGTTCAGGATCAACACCAGCAAATACATCTCGGTACAGAGTACGAGAACCATGCCAAATATGACCAAAGAAGAATAGTAAAGCAAAACAAGCGTGACCAAAGGTAAACCAACCTCTGGGACTGGTGCGGAATACACCATCAGAGCCAAGAGTTTCGGTATCGAACTCGAAAGCTTCTCCTAACTGAGCTTTACGAGCGTATCTCTTAACCTGTTGGGGATCTGTAATAGTTTGTCCGTCTAATTCCCCACCATAGAAATTAACAGTAACACCGCTTTGCTCAATACTATATTTGGATTCTGCACGACGGAAAGGAATGTCTGCGCGCACTACACCATCAGCATCAGCTAATACTACGGGGAAAGTTTCAAAGAAGTTAGGCATCCGACGAACGAATAATTCTCTGCCTTCACTGTCTTTAAATACAGCATGACCCAACCATTGTTGAGCAATACCGTCACCACTTACCATTGAACCAGTACGGAACAAACCACCTTTAGCGGGGCTGTTACCAACATAGTCATAGAATGCTAGTTTTTCAGGAATTGCTGACCAAGCTTCAGATTCAGATGCTCCATCTGCGATCGCAGTTTCTACACGACGCTGAATTTCTTGCTGGAAGTAACCTTGATCCCATTGGTAACGAGTAGGACCAAATAGCTCAATAGGAGTAGTAGCGTTGCCGTACCACATTGTTCCAGTTACAACAAAGGCTGCGAAGAAAACTGCTGCAATACTACTGGACAATACTGTCTCAATGTTACCCATCCGCAAGGCTTTATAAAGTCTTTCGGGGGGACGAACACTGAGGTGGAATAGACCAGCAATAATACCCACAATACCAGCAGCAATGTGGTGAGCTACCACACCACCAGGGTTAAAGGGATTAAACCCTGCCGGTCCCCATTCTGGTGCTACAGGTTGAATATGACCAGTTAACCCGTAACCATCACTAACCCACATTCCAGGACCCCACAACCCAGTAAGGTGGAATGCTCCAAAACCAAAGCAAAGAATACCAGATAAGAAAAGATGAATCCCAAACATTTTTGGTAAGTCTAAGGCTGGCTTACCAGTACGAGGATCAACGAATAATTCCAAATCCCAATATACCCAGTGCCAAACTGCTGCTAAGAACAGTAAGCCAGAGAGAACGATATGTGCGATCGCAACTCCCTCAAAAGACCAGAAACCAGGATCAATTCCAGTTTCTCCGGTGACGTTCCAGCCACCCCAAGAACCTGATACACCCAAACGCGCCATAAAAGGTAGTACGTACATACCTTGTCGCCACATGGGGTTGAGAGCAGGATCGCTAGGATCGAATACTGCAAGCTCAAACAGAGCCATAGAACCTGCCCAACCTGCTACTAAAGCAGTGTGCATTAAGTGAACTGATATTAGACGACCTGGATCATTCAGGACGACTGTGTGAACTCTATACCAAGGTAGTCCCATTGACTACGCTCCTCCTATTAAGTAATTAATTTGCCTACTTAGACTTTTATGTTCTAATGTGTATTTTTTTGTCTTATGCTCTTGCTCGATGGAAGATAATATGCTTATCACTGGCGAGTAGGAAACAGATAGACTTAATTTAGGATGTCTTGATTTTCCTATTATTTAAAGAAGTGTAACTATTGTTAGAACCTATTGCAAGAGTTTAAGCTTGTTATCTAATAAAAGTTAAGAAACATTTCATTATATTTTTTAAGTTTTTTGGGGCTGAAATATTTGCTCTGCTTCAGTGAGCACTTTAATTACTTGTTCGGCAGTTATCAGACGTTTGAGTACTACTTGTCCGATGTTTGATTGTGAGTTGGCTTGGGGCTTAACTTCCAGCATAATTACCGCAGCTTCTACTTCGTAGAGCCATAGTGTTTCTCCTTTTTGTAAAATGCCACAGTTGAGACGTTGAATGTGTGGTGGTTTGCGCCAAGTTGTTTGACCCCATAAACCACCAAATTCCCAAACTCTCCCGTATGTCCACCCTTCTGACAGAAAAAAATATTTCACGTTTGTCAATCACCGATTCTTAACGGTAAATTCTTTAGTTTTAGATTAAAAGATTCTAGAAATCTAGTAGTTAATCAGTTTGTAATTGAATACCACTACTAGAAAGCTTAGTTACCCAAAAATTTAAGTTCGGTTGTGCCAGAGTATTTTTAACTTTCTTGGCTATGGTTTGGGCTTGGGATTGGGTTTCACAAAGAGCAAAAACTGTAGGACCAGAACCAGACATCATTGTACCTAGTACTCCAAAACTAGCAAAAGCAGATTTTAACTCAGCTACAGCAGGATATTCTGGTAAAACAACTCTTTCTAAATCGTTGTAAAGTAATTTACCAATTTCTTGACTATTTTGATTAATAACAGCTTTAACTAAAGCTCCAGAATTAACTAACTCTTGGCGAATTTTGACATCTTTTGGCTCTCTAACGTAGTTATTACTGTAGTTTTGACGATAGGTTTTGTATGCCCAAGGGGTTGAAACACTAATATCGTTGTGTTTGGCTAAAATTACCCAGAGATTGTCCAAATCTTTGATGGGATCAAGTTTTTCCCCCCTACCAGTTGCGATCGCAGTTCCGCCAGAGATACAAAAAGGGACATCTGAACCTAGTTTCGCTGCCAAATCTTCCAATTCTGGTTTAGTTAAGCCCAATTTCCACATTAAGTCAATTCCCACCAACACTGCTGCTGCGTCGCTGGAACCTCCAGCTAAACCCGCTGCTACAGGGACATTTTTGGTGATGGTAATATCTATGCCACCATAGTTAGCATAAACTTTAGGAAAAGTCTGGCACATCAGTTTGGCAGCGCGGTGAGCTAAATTAGTCTCGTCGGTAGGCACTTGGGGATGATTGCAATGGAGAGTAATAGCTTGAGTGTCATTAGCTTTAATATCAATACGATCTGCTAATTCGATACTTTGAAGTAACATCACTAATTCATGAAATCCATCAGAGCGATCGCCTATTATTTCTAGATAAAGATTTATTTTCCCTGGAGCAATTAAAGAATAAGATTGCATAGCTGATCGATAAATTTAAAACTAAACTAAATATACTCAATTGCGGTAATTACTTACAGAAAATTTCCTAGTAATAAGTGATATTTAAATTGAGCAAATTTATTAAATATTTGCAGTCGAATAATTTTGGCAGATTAATTAGATAGCTTTTTTGGGGATTATAAAAATATAGTAATTCTCATTTTATTTTAAAAAAAATTTTTTAAAGCTATTAACTTATGAAAAAACTATCTCAATCCATACTGTTATCTTTAGTTTTGAACTTAATTCCTTCCCATATTTCAGCCCAACAAAACTCTGGGTGTTTTATGGTGGATAGTAATGGTAATCCTCTAGATTTGGGTCATTTATGTGCTGGACCTGAGGTTAAATCTCGTACCCAAACTATTAGTAATCCCAGAAGTATTCCCTCCAATAATACTGAATCCGATGTTTTTGTGGTGCCTATTAAAAGAAGACAAGGAGGAACACCAGTAATAGATGTTAGGTTTAATGACCGCCATGTTTTTGAAATGCTGGTTGATACTGGTGCTAGTTGGACTGTTATTACTAGTCCTATGGCAAAAGTCTTAAAAGTTAAACCTCAACAAAAATTAACTTTCCAGACCCCAAGTAATAGCAGTGTAGAATTTGATGTGGCTCAAGTTGCTTCTGTGGAAACTGGAGGTATGATCAGTGAAGATTTATATATTGCGATCGCACCTACCCTTGATATCGGACTTTTAGGACAAAACTTTTATCAGATGTATGATATTACCATTAAATACAATGTGGTTGAATTTCGTTCCAGATAGGCAAGAGATTGGGAGATAAGGGAGTCCTAAAGGATACACCTGCGGATAACAAGGGAAACAAGGGAGAGTGATACATAGCATAATTCGTTCCTCGTTCCTCGTTCCTCCTTCCTTAGTAGATTTAAGTCACAGATTTTTGTAACTGTTGAGCTTTGGTGCTTAGTTTTTCAGTATTGCTCTTGACTTGAGTAATACCTGTAGCTGTTTCTTTTGCTCCTAAATTAATTGCTTCTACCGCACCTAATATCTGTTGAATACCTACTGCTTGTTGTTTAGCACTCAAAGAAATTTGTTGACTGTTCAAAACCACACTATTAATAGCTTCTTTTACGCCAATGAAAGACTTAGCTGTTCCTTTTGCCAGTTTAATACTGACTTCAGCCGTTTTCGTTCCTTCATCTGTTACCATCACCGTACTGTTCATAGAGGCTTGAATATCATGAACCAAATCATTAATCTGATCGGCAGATTTCTTGCTTTCGTCGGCTAATTGACGAATTTCACGGGCTACTACTTCAAATCCTTTGCCATTTTCCCCTGCTCTTGCTGCTTCAACTCCAGCATTGAGAGCTAAGATATTAGTCTGATCTGCTAAATCAGCAACCAGTTCGGAAATTTGGGAAATTTGACTGGTTTGTTCACTCAGCTCGATGATTTCACCAGCAATTGCTTGAACTTTCTTCATCAGATTGCCCATTCCTTCCATAGTTTTATTAACTGTCTCGGCTCCTTCTTCCGCCAAAGCCAAAGCTTCACTAGCTCCCGCAGCAGAGCTTGTTGCTTGTTGGGCAGATTGACGAGAAGATGAACCTAGTTCATTGATAGTAGCGGTAAGTTGATTAACTGAAGTGGCTTGCTCGCTAACTGTAAGTTCTTGCTTTTCTACAGTAGAAGCAATATTTAAGGAAGAATTAGCGATCGCATTAGCAATATTTTGGATAAAAGCCGTAATTTGGTTAGCCAATAGATAAGCAATACTAGTGGTTAAGACTGCTGTAAAAATAGTTCCCCAAATAATAACCATTCCCAACTGTTTTTGGGCTACAAATGCTTTTTTGGTTTCTTGAGCCGTAATAACTCCCCAAGGTATTTGAGGTAACCCTTCTAGCTTTTCAAAAGGAGCATAAGCTATTAATTCTTCTTTCTGATCTAGTTGGCGGACATCTATCCTGCTCCCTACTTCAGTCTTACTCATTTCAGCAAATAGCTCAAATTCATCAGCTACTTCTTTCCCAATTTCTTCTTTTACCGAAGATCCAATAAATTTTCCTGAACCATTATCTATCAAATACCATTCTTGTCCAGTAGCATCTGCACTTTCACCTAAGATGTCTAAATTTTCAATGGGCATTCTAGTGCGTGCTATGCCAATCATTTGACCAGTACTAGTATCTTTGACTGGCGACACAAAATAAGTAGCAATTATTCCTGAAGATTTAGAAATTGTGACATTACTCATATAAGGTTCTTTAGTTTTTAGTACTTGCTGGAAATAGGCGCGATCATAATGATTTGCTAAAGGTTTTCCTGAAGATTGAGCAATTACGTCTCCTTTCAGGTCAAATACAGCTATGCTGTCGTAAATCGGATAAAGTTCGATATATTTATCAATCAGTTTATTTTTTTCTTGGGTAGTCATAGCTGCACTTACTTTCAAATTATTAAAAGCAGGTAAATTAGCTATAGCTTGAATATTTGAGTAGCGGTCATACAAGAAACGATTGATTTTATCGCTGAAATTAATAGCAACGGCTTCTTCTTCAGCAATTTTGGAATTTAAAATATTTTTATTAGCAAAATAGTAAGCAATAGCACCACTACCAAGTACGGGTATGATGCCAAATGCAGCAGATAAAATTATGGCTTTAGTTTTTAAAGATAATTGATTAAACATATTAGCTTTCCTCACAAGTTTAATTGTGAAACTGTTACCGCTTTATTGTTCCCACAATTAATGTTCAAAGCTCATTCATGAGAAAATTGCCCAAAAACTTTGCAATTTGGGCATTATTATCAGGAAATAATTTTTATATTGAGTAACTAAAAGTATTACAAAAATGTTTTATCGAAAACCATTGTTGATAAATTAATATATGGATTAATCTATTAGAAATTATCAGATTCAGGTCTTATAGTTGAAGTACCGGACTTATTCAAGAATAAATTACCCATAGAATCATTTTGATAAATACAGTTGATTTTGGGCGACCCCTCTAAGACTCCTGTAAAACCAAAAGTATTCATTCTACGCTTACAATCTTTTACTTGTTCGTTAGTAACTAAATTTTGTTTTTCTAGTAATGACCAGTTATTTTGACGCAATACGCAACCAGGTTCCATCACAGGTTGAGTCACAAATACATTAAAAGGGTTAAGTGTTAGATAAAATCTCACATTAGAAACGATTGCACTAGCACCAAATTGCTGACAGAGTTCGGCATTGGGTGCTTGTTGATCAATTTCAGCACGAGAATCAATAGTTTCTAGATTAGAGTTATTACTAAAGTTAAGAGCAATCCCCACTACCACACCCAAAATAAAGACGCTGGCTAAAATAGCTGCTTTGGCTACATCAATGGGACTTTTACCCCCACCACCACCAAAAGAAGCAGAATTTTGTCTGGGTGAGCCATTGTAGCGGTCATAATCGTATTTATTTCTGCGTGCCATAGAATTTAAAATAGAATGCGGTTAATTTGATTGCTCAATCTTAAGAGCTGTTTCTTAGACATTTATTATATCGATTTTGACACTCCCCATAGCTACACTCCCTCCTTGCGTCGGTCGTTAAAGCTAGGGGATTCTTGGTTCATCGCCTCGCCGTTAGACAGCAAGCTTTCGCCAACTGCCCAAGAGGGCAAAACTCCCCAAGCATAAG
>JASJDF010000253.1 GCA_030065715.1 Xenococcaceae cyanobacterium MO_188.B19
TGAACGAGCCTGCTCGTATGGAGTCTAAAAAACTAAGTCCTTTTTTCTTAGATGCCTCTAATACATCCTGACGAATATTTTTCAGGTGAACGTGCTTAATGCGAGCAGCATATTTTTTGGTGACAACCAAAGGATCTACATCTGCGTAGTAAAGATGACCAGTATCCAGAAGTAACTTCAGATAGTTGGGATTAGTCCCTTCCATTAATCGATCAATATCTTCGAGAGTTTCTACTCCAGTTCCTACATGGGGATGGTAACATAACTGCATTCCTGCCTTGTCTGCTTCTTTTCCTAACTCATTTAATCCCTTAATCAACGCTTGCCATTGTTCATCGCTAAAAATAGGTCTGTTAGGCAAGGGGGCAATGGGTTGTTGGTGAACAGCACCACCGAGTTCAGCGACAACAATGGTTGTGCCACCAATTTCCTTCATAAACTCCATCTGTTGACGAAAGATTTTTTTGCTATCTTCATAATCACCGATGGTGAAGTAAGTTCCTACCCAAGGTTCGGAAATTGTAAAGTCACGCAGTTCTAACTCCCTTTTCAAAACCTTCATGTCTTGGGGATATTTACCAGACATTTGGGAACCTTTAAAACCAGATAAAGCCATTTCACTGAGAATTTGTTGGTAAGGAATAGGAGGAACTAGATCAATACTCGGATCATCACTATTACTCCAACCTGTAGGAGTGATACCTAAATGAACTTTTTCGGAATCAAAAATAGGGGTTGTGTTGGAGGGAGGAGCCAAAGACACTAAATCTACATTGCTTTTTGTTACCGCAGCATTGGCAGGAAGTGCAGTTGTGATGCCCAAAAGGAGCACCATAACGACAGAAACCAATAAACGGCCAATTTGTTTCAACATATGTGCATCCTGCAATGACTGAAGTGTGATCAGAATTTTTGGGGATTGATAGGTCAAAGACTACCTGATGGGATATTCAAGCACAGAAATAATGCCTAAATAAAATTAGTCAGGAAACTCACTTATCTATTTGAAATAATATGGACAAATAAACAGATTTCCCTCAGCATAATTACTGGAAAAATAGACTGCTAAATCCAATAAATGCCTAAGTGATTCTACAGAAATACTGATGTACATAAAAACATTGAAATGTCTGCAATATTTTGGTTTTCTTAGTGCTATTTTTATAATCAATGATTGTGCTTTTAGTATGATAAAACCCTTAATTTTAACTAGTAATGCTCTTAAGGCTAGTGTTTTTACTGCTTTTTCATTGCCATAATCACTCCAAAAATATAAATTACTGTTAATAACACTTACTTAAAATTAATGAGCATATTTGGATTATTCTTGATCGATTTATATTGTTAAAAAATAATAAGTATATATTATTGTTAAGTTTACTACTGTTATCTGAAATTGCTATATAAATTAGATAATTGATAATCAATTAAGTATTTTTTCTATTACTTAAGTGCGCCAATAATTAGTAGATTCATTAGTTTGCTTGAGTTGGTCTTGAAACTCCAAGCCTCAATTTTTGAATGAGTAATTTTGAAGGAGTAATCTATGAGCCAAAGTCAGACGACTCTCAAATCGGTTGATTGCGAGACTGTCTCGAAAACTTTCTACGATGTTGTTATTGTGGGAGCGGGAGTAGCTGGCTCAATTGTTGCCAAACAGTTGAGTGAACAGGGTAAGACCGTTTTAATCCTTGAGGCTGGGACTGGTAAGAGTCTAACCCTTGAGGGTTTTCAAAGTCACGTTGAGACTTTCTACGGTGCTGTGGATAAGAACCCCAACGCTCCGTATCCTTTAAATCCCAATGCTCTCAGCCCCACTGATGGAGCCAATGGCTATTTTGAGGAGAAAGGACCTTTACCTCTAAGTGGTTCCTATACAAGGGTGTTAGGGGGCACAACTATGCATTGGGAAGGGAAAACCATAAGGATGTTACCCGAAGATTTCGAGTTACGCACTAGGTACGGACACGGTCTTGACTGGCCGATTAGCTATAAAGATATTCAGCCCTACTACCGCAAAGCGGAGTATGAGATTGGGGTTTCTGGAAACACAGAAGAACAAAAAGGATTAGGTGTGACCTTTATGGATGGCTATGTCCTACCTATGCTAGAGCTTCCTCCTTCTTACTTGGATCAAAAAGTTAGTGAGAAAATTCATGGGACTACTGTTGAAATCGAGGGTGAGACTATTAAATTAGACCTGAGTACTTTCCCCCAGGGGCGCAATAGTATACCTAACCCTGATTATAAAAAATACAATGATGGTGACGATTTCATTCCCCAGGGAGTTGGCAGTGTCGAGCCTGTGGAGTACGGAGAAAGGTGTCAAGGTAACGCTAACTGTGTACCGATCTGTCCGGTTCAAGCTAAGTACGATGCCAGAAAAACTCTAAATAGAATAGCGTTTCCTGAGCGAGTGCATATTCTTCCTCAGGCTGTAGCCTATAAAGTTGAAGTAGATCCGGCAAATGGTCGTGTCACTGCTATTCACTATAAACGCTATCAGGATAAGAACTCTCCTGAGCATACGCTGGGAATTGCCAAAGGTACTTTATTTGTCTTGGCAACCAATGCGGTGGAAAATGCCAAGCTAATGCTTGCTTCTGAACTACCTAGCACCAGTGGACTAATGGGTTGCCATCTAATGGATCACCCCTTCCTCTTAGCTTGGGCTTTGATGCCTGAAGTTACGGGTACAATGAGAGGTCCCCTGGTTACATCAGGAATCAGTACCTTTCGTAAAGGTGCCTTTCGTAAGAAACAATCTGCATTTGCCGTTGATATCCACAATGATGGTTGGGGATGGTCAGGGACAGGAGCCACTGATGTGGTGCGAGATGCGGTTGATAACAAACATAAGTATGGAGCTGAACTTCGCCAGGAACTGATTAGTAAAATCTCACGACAGCTACTACTGGCATTTATGTGCGAATTACCCGCCGATCCCAGTAACCGAGTAACTATCGATGCCCAATATAAAGATCAACTGGGTAATTATCGTCCCGTCATTCACTTTGACGTAGCTGATTATTGCAAAAATACATTTGCTTACGCCCGAAAGCTCTCTCAGACAATCTTCCAGCGTTTGGGAGCAGAAGACCATACTAAATATGATAAGAGAGATCAAGACGGTAATCTAGACCCTGCTTATTTTGAGTATCAGGGTGAAAGCTACTGGTTTCGAGGAGGAAACCACTTTTCAGGCACTCACGTAATGGGAACGACTAAAAATAACTCGGTTGTCGACCAGAATCTGCGTTCTTGGGATCATGAAAATCTTTACCTAGTTGGTGCAGGGAGTATGCCCTCGATTGGCAGTTCCAACACTACCTTAACTCTTGCTGCTTTGAGTTTTAAGAGTTCAGAGCAGATGCTGAGAGATTTAAAATCTTAGTAACTTTTAGTTGAAGAGATTAACCAATCTAGTTAGTTAAGACTTTAGCCAGAGAATAGAAAACAAAGCTAACTCCAGTTTACGGTATTGGAACATTGAGAACACATTTCCCGGAGAAGTATGATAATGACCAGCAGTCAGGAAAATGACCTAATTCAGAGTGTTGACGATCTACATTTTTATCTCAAACAGGCGATGATGATCGAGCATGCTACAATTCCTCCTTATATGACGGCACTCTATTCGATTAAGCCAGGAAGTAATATTGAAGCATTTCAAATTATTCGTTCTGTGGCAGTAGAAGAAATGCTACACCTAGTTTTGGCTGCTAACGTATATAATGCTGTCGGTGGAGATATTAGAAATACTCTAAGTAGTGATGAGTTTATTCCTAAATATCCAACTACCCTCCCCACAGGCGAAACAGACTTTAAAGTTGGCTTGGGAAAGTTTTCTCCAGAAACTATCGATACGTTTCTTAGCATTGAACGTTCTAAAGAAGTAGATGAAGGTCAACCAATAGTTGGACCAAGACCTTCCCAAAACAATTTGCTAGCAGTTCGTGATGCCAATCCTCAATATAGCTTTTACAGCATTGGGCTGTTCTATGCTGAGATCATTCGTGGACTATATGCTCTGTATCAGGAGATGGGAGATGATCTTTTTTGTGGTGATCCGCAACGACAAATTACACCAGAATATTACTATGATGGAGCCGGCGACATTATTAAGGTGACAGACTTAACCTCAGCAATTAGAGCCTTAACAATGATTCAAGAGCAGGGGGAAGGTTCTGTGATTGGAACTATCTATGATGCAGAAAGACTACTTTCCCATTACTATCGTTTTGATCAATTAAAACGTGGTCAATACTATATAGTCGATCAAGATAACCCATCCAATTCAGATCAACCTAATCAGCCTACTGGTGACACTTTCGCTGTGGATTGGGATGCTGTTTATCCCATCAAGGAAAACCCTAAACTGAGTGATTACTCAGGAGAACCTGAATTGCATAGTGCAGCTCAAGAATTCCAGTCGGCATACAGTGATTTTCTGACTAAAATTGAATATGCCTTTGATGGTCATCCCGAGACTTTACTGCCAGCGGTGGGGGGGATGTTCAAACTTAAGTATCAAGCAGAGCGTCTGATTAAAAATCCAATTCCAGGAAGGGATGGAATGAATGCTGCACCTATTTACAGATTAGACTAGCTAATTAGCATTCAACCTTGGGGATAGAAATCGATAGATTTTGATAACTGGGAGAGATCTAAAATTTTTGTCGAACTGAATCAGTTAATAGATTAAATAATGTAGTGGCAAAAGGTATGAATATCCAAGTTTGGTTTCGTTGGTTATATGCTGCTCTCTGGAGAATTTTTAGTGGAGGTCAACCAATCATGAATCTGGATCAATCTGAGATGAAGGAATATTTTCTGGATTTTTCAGTAGCTTTAACTGGCTTTTCTAAGTTTAATTTACTGGGTACAGGTCAAGCTGACTTATACTATTCAACCATTGAACAGAACATTGGTAATGAACTGTTGCAAGAATTGCTGCAAACTTTCCATAATCTTGATCTAAAAGCAAAAAGTGCTAATGATCAGTCAATTTTGGACAAGGGGATAAGCTTTGATATTTTAGACTCGAAAAAATTTGGCGCGATCGCTTGTAATATCATCAAGCTCTGGTATGTTGCTACTTGGTATCCCATACCTCAAACGGGTCAAGATAGCAATTCACAAAAGCCCTTTATTGTTAGTCCCCAAGCTTATCCAGAAGGACTGTTATGGTCTGCTATTGGGGTTAACCCCCCTGCTGCCAAAGCTCCAGGATATGGTACTTGGAGTGAAAAACCTTCTGTTACCCTTAGCTGAATCCCGAACAGCCATCACTAAATTAGAGAAAGATAAAATATGAGTATCACACCTTGGTTTCGTAGACTGTATGCGATCGCTCTAGCGATTGTCTTGAGCTTAACTATATTCCATCTGCCTGCTGCTGCTTATAGTGAAAGCGATCTCCAGCAACTTAAGGAAACCAATGAATGTAATCATTGCGATCTATCAAATTTCGATTTCTCCACGGCTAATTTCAGTTTATATGGCAGTGCCTTGGTGGGAGCGGATCTAACAGGAGCTAATCTACATCATATGTTACTCAATGGGGCTGATCTGTCTAATGCTAACCTCACAGGAGTAGATTTATCTGAGGCGATCGCTATGGGAGCAAAATTTGAGTCGGCAGATCTGACTTCAGCAAATTTAACTCAAGGCCATTTTGATAATGCCTTTATGGATCAAGCTATCTTGCAAGAGTCTAATCTGACTGGGGTTATTTTAACTTCTGCTCAGTTAGCAGGGGCATATTTGGCCAATATTCAAGCTGGAAATGCCAAGCTAGATAAAGTAATCTTAGCCAAGGCAGTTTTAACCGAAGCTGATCTATCTCGCTCCAATTTGAGAAATTCCAATTTAATTGATGCCAATTTGCGGAATGCCAATTTCACTGGAGCTAATTTAACCAATGCCAAGATGCCTGACTCGACTATTTATGATGGCGATGTTTCCCAGTATGGGGCTTATCAATGAGACTTCACTAAGATTTCAGTGGGACGTGAATCATTACTGAGTTGAAATTGGCTCGTATCTATTCTGTTGCTCAGAATTTTATTCCCGGAGGAGATTTATGTGTATTTTAAACTTCTTTCGGGAACAATAATTGAGTGTTGGATTTTAACAAGTTGTGGTTTAGACTCAAATGCCAAATTTTTTTGATGTCTTCATTTCCTACGGACGTGCGGATAGTAAAGGTTTCGCTACAAAACTTAATCAAAGATTAATCGCACAAGGTTTAGATGTTTGGTTTGATCAAGACGAGATTCCCCCGGCGGTAGATTTTCAAGAACAGATTAATAATGGGATCGAAAAAGCTCACAACTTTATTTTTATCATCGCTCCCCATTCGGTTAATTCAGCCTATTGCCTCAAGGAAATTAATCAAGCACTGAAATATAATAAGCGAATTATTCCGATCTTGCATGTTGAGGAAATTAGTCAGGAAACTTGGCTCTCACGAAAACCGAATCGGACTCAAGATGACTGGCAAGAACACCAATCACAGGGACGGCATTCTATTGAACCTAATATGCATCCGACAATTAGCAAAATTAATTGGATTAATTGTCGAGAACATATTGATGATTTTGCAACCTCTTTCGAGGACATAATCAATGCCTTATCTAAGCATCAAAAATACGTTGAAAATCATACTAAATTTTTAGTTCAAGGTTTAGATTGGTTGAGAAATCAGAAACAAACTAATTACTTGTTAATTGGTGAAGAGAAACAGGCAGCAGAAAAATGGTTAAAACATAGATTTGTTGAGGAGCAATCTCCTTGTGTTCCCACAGATTTACAATGTGAATTTATTTGCGAAAGTATCAAGAATGCCAATAATCTGATGACGCAGGTTTTCTTATCAGCCTCGGACAAAGATAATGGCATCAAGGAAAAAATTGGCAAAACTTTGATACGCGAAGGTTTTACAATCTGGACAAATCAGACGGATATTAAGACAGGAACTGATTTTGAGAAGGAAATTAAGAAAGGAATTGAGGGGGCAGATAATTTTGTCTATTTTATATCCCCAGATACCCTAGAGTCACAATACTGCCAACAAGAATTTGCCTACGCTGCTGCTAACAACAAAAGGATCATTCCTTTGCGAACTCAGGAGATTGATGATAAGTTGATTCCCTCCCAGATCCAAAAATTACAATTCATTGAGATAATTGACTCTGAAGATGAGGAAAACTATCGCTGTGGTATCGATGAATTATTGAAGGAATTAAAGAGTTATCCCTATTATTATCAGAAGCATAAATTACTGTTAGTCAAGGCTCTCAAATGGCACAGAAAGAACCGCAATCGCAGTCTCTTATTGCGGGGCTATAATCTCCAGCATTTTGAGGATTGGCTAAAGGTAGCTAAAAAGCACCAAGATTATCCTTCCTTACCTCTACAAGAAGAATTTGTTACTGAGAGCCTCCAGCAACCGAAAGCTTCTTCCTTAGAAGTTTTTATCTCCTATTCCCGTGCTGATTCAGATTTTGCGCGTAGACTCAATGATGCGCTACTTGACGTCGGAAAACTCACTTGGTTCGACCAAGAAAGTATTGCTTCAGGAGAAGATTTTCAGCAGGAAATTGATCGGGGGATTGAAAACTGCGATAACTTTCTCTTTATCATTTCTCCCAAATCAGTAAATTCTGTCTTTTGTGCTAAGGAGGTGGAATATGCTGAGAGTTTGAATAAACGTATTGTGACAGTAGTTTGTCAACCAGTTTCCACTGAACAGTTACATCCAGTCTTAGCTAAGATCCAGTGGATTGACTTTAACCAACATGGAGGGGACTTTTCTGTTAATTTCCCTCAACTAGTCCGAACTATTGATACTGACCGAGAACATGTGCATAATCACACCAAATGGTCACAACGAGCCAGAGAATGGTCACAAAGAGACAAAAATGCTGACCTGCTGTTGCGTGGCAGTGAATTTCAGCTTGCCCAAAATTGGTTAGAGGAAACAGAGCAAAAAGATAAACAACCAAGTGCTACCAATTTACAGAAAGAGTTTATTGTCGCTAGTCACAAGGCGATCAAAGCAGATCAAGAAGCCGAACAACGTCAACGCTCAAAAATCTTACGTTTGCAGGAAGAACGAACCCAAGAAGCAGAAGCCAGACTAGCAGCAGAGCAAAAAAATGCTAGACGACAAAAGTTTTATTTGGG
>JASJDF010000254.1 GCA_030065715.1 Xenococcaceae cyanobacterium MO_188.B19
AGCACTTTCTAAATCATCTGGGTGAGTTATATCCTGAAAAGTAAGTTCAGAAAATTCTGAGGAAGAGTATCCTAATAATTGGCATATTTTGGGGTTAGCTTGTAAAAATTGACCAGAAGAAGCAATTAAAGCTATCCCGATATTGATTTTTTGGAAAAAATCAGCAAAATTAGGTTCGTTATAATTATTTTGGTGGACAATTTTTTGATTCCAATCTCTAGCGATTGTCAGCTTTAAAGAATGTTCTAGAGCCGTGGAATCTAAGATTTCTAGGTTTAAATAGTCTGAGATGCCAAAGTCTAATAAACGCTGTCCATCTGCTTCACTCCTAGTAAGAATAATAATTGGAGCAAAGTTATTTTTATGCTGAATAGGAATAATGATTTCTGCGGTAATAGGTGGTAATACATACTCGTCAATTAAATAGATATTATATTGACTATTATGAGATTGATTAATCCATGTCTCAAAATCATCAAACCAATTGAGTGCATATTTTATATTGCTATTATTATTAATTTGCTCTAGATAGTCTTCAACAGTATGATTAATTTTGGAGGATTGAGATATTAAAGCTACCTTAATCACATTGTCTCTCACTGATCTATGGCTCCACAATCTATTCATTAACAATTAATACACACAATTTTCGGTTTTGCCAAAGTGATATTTATGTCCTGATTAAGAATGCTGATGCCCAGGAATTGATTATTTTCTTGATTATGAGTCCGATAATGTATCTGATTTGAGCTATCAAGATTTTGTAAGTTTCTATAATTTCCTCTCTCAATTGCTTCTATAGGTACGATTTGACCCTGTAGCCACTTATTCGATTCCTGGGAGTTTAAAATAATAGCTGGTAGATGAGCTAAGGCTTGAGTCGGTTCTAGAAAAATAGATTGGTTGTTTTGTAGTCTTGCTGCTAAATCCTCGAAAGAAAGACTGTTTTCGATAGTCATGCCACAGCTTTTTGTGCGGATTAAACCAGCTAAAGTTCCTCCTACTCCTAAAGCTTGACCCAAATCTCTTGCGATCGCACGAATGTAAGTTCCTACACCACAATCAATTGCTACATCTACTTCTAAAAAATCTCCTTCAATAAAATCTAATACTTGAATCTGGTTAATAGTTACAATTCGAGGCGGAACTTCTACATCTATTCCTTTTCTGGCTAATTCGTACATTTTTTTGCCATTTTTTTTGATCGCACTATAAGCAGGCGGTATTTGGGTTATTTCTCCCTGAAATTGCTCTAAGGTTTTAATAATCTCTTTTTTAGTAAGGTGACTAGTAGATTTAGTAGCGATAACTTCCCCTTCCAAGTCATCAGTAGTAGTAGCAATACCTAAACGAATTCGAGCGCGATAAGCTTTGGATTCTGGTAAAAACTGTAAAAGCCTTGTCGCTTTACCTACAGCAATAGGTAAAACTCCTGTGGCTAGGGGATCTAGAGTTCCCCCATGTCCAACTTTTTTGAGTTTAAGTAAACGTCTGATCTTGTATATACAATCATGGGAAGTTAGTCCCAGAGGTTTATTTAAGTTGATGAAACCAAACATATTATTTGTCATTTATCATTTATCATTTACCAGTTTCCTCTTTGTTAGAGTTATAAATGGCAAAATTTACAGAACACTACAATAACTGTTCAATCGTAAATGTTTAATCTTTAATGTTCAACGGTGAATTATGGAAATACAATTCCGTGAGTT
This sequence comes from Xenococcaceae cyanobacterium MO_188.B19, assembly GCA_030065715.1. Lineage (GTDB taxonomy): Bacteria > Cyanobacteriota > Cyanobacteriia > Cyanobacteriales > Xenococcaceae > JASJCP01. Next base: position 1,713 of record JASJDF010000254.1, read on the forward strand.
TAATCCTTTTGATTTGTGGTTTTGGATAGAATTTGAAACTGTGCCCTCTACTACAGAACAGAGTTATGTTGAAGAAGTCTTTAATTCCTGGTTTTATTTAGGAAAACTGGGAGGGTTTAACGCGGAGAATCTTCAAGTACAAGAGACTGGTGTTGAAATCAGCTATATGGATTATGACGAGGAACAAGCAGATAATCAGTTAATGTCTGTGATGCACAATATGGGCAATTTTGAATATCTCGGATTGTGGGGGAGATGTTGGTTTGATTTGGGAACAAGCGATTTGATTGGTCTTGATATTCTGATTAATGCTTTAACTCAAATGAGTAAAGAATATGTCCCTATTAAGACTTTTATTATTGGTGGTCAAAATCCAGATTGGTCAGTTGAAGAATCAGATGAGAATTTTCAAAACGATAGAATATTCTAGTATCTCTTGATTTTATTGTTTGCTATAGTACATTAAGCCTAATAATTCAAGTGGGTTTCAAACCAGCGTTTACAAGAACTTTACATTTAGGTTGTTAAGCTGGCTGTACTCAATTAAGTATTTTCTTTCAACTATGCAAACTTTCAGAACAAGGACAAAATCTCAAGTTAAAGGGAGTTTGCCAAATCAATCAAAAAACTCTTTTTCAGTATATTATCCTACTGGGGTTTTTTTATTTGCGATCGCGTTGATTAGCTCAATTCTGTTATCTTGGCTATTGGGAAACCCTCATATAACAGAGTTATTCAGCCAACTCCATCTAATTCAAGAACAACCGCCTCAGTGGTTAACTATTCCCCAGATTGAGAACAAATATTATTTGTTAGCACCAACTTTGGTGCTATTTTTATTGGTTCAAACTATTATTTTTATCTCTCCTTATCCCCAAAAACAGTCACGAAATATAGTAGTAACAATTTTATTAATTTTATTAGTCCGTTATTTATTATGGCGTTCCTTATCAACCTTGAATTTAGCTAATCCTATTGATGGAACTTTTAGTGTTTTATTACTATTAATGGAATTATTAGCTGTTAGTGGTGGACTTTTACAGCTATTTCTAATGTTCACTACCAAAGATCGTAGTCAAGAAACAGAACACTACAGTAGAAAAGTTCAACAAGAAATATATAAACCAACAGTTGATATTTTAATTCCGACTTATAACGAACCAGATTTCATTCTTAAAAGAACTATCATTGGTTGCCAGGCTATAGATTATACCCATAAAAAAATTTATTTACTAGATGATACTAGACGACCCCATATTAAAAAACTAGCTCAAGATTTGGGTTGTAACTATCTCACTAGACCAGACAATTTTTATGCAAAAGCAGGCAATCTTAATCATGCTCTTACTAAAACTAATGGAGAGTTGATTGTTGTATTTGATGCGGATTTTGTTCCTACAAAAAATTTTTTGCAGCGTACAGTAGGCTTTTTTGAGAATAATAAAGTAGGCTTAGTTCAAACCCCTCAAAGTTTTTATAACCCCGATCCTATAGCGAAAAATTTGGGACTAGAAAAAATTTTAACTTCTGAAGAAGAAGTATTTTATCGTCAAATACAACCTATTAAAGATGGAGTGGGAAGTGTTGTTTGTGCAGGAACATCATTTGTAGCTAGACGGAAAGCTTTACAAGAAATTGGCTATTTTGTTACTGAATCAGTTAGTGAAGATTACTTTACAGGAATTAATATTTCAGCACAAGGTTATGAAATAGTTTATCTAGATGAAAAGCTCAGTGCTGGGTTAGCAGCAGAAGATATATCCGCTCATCTTACTCAAAGATTACGCTGGGCGAGAGGCACTTTGCAAGCCTTCTTTATTAAATCCAATCCTCTTACTATTCCTGGGTTAACTTTATGGCAAAGATTAGGACATCTAGAAGGTTTATTGAATTGGTTTAATAGTATTCCTCGTATTTTCTTTCTTTTATTACCTTTATTTTATGTTTTTTTTGGTATCAAAGTAATCGACTTTAATCTCAAAGAACTTGCTTATTTTTTCTTACCTTATTATGTAAGCCAGTTAACAGTATTTAATTGGCTTACCTTGCGATCGCGTTCTGCAATATTATCAGAATTATATTCTTTAATACAATGTTTTCCTTTAGCAATAACAGTAATCAAAGTAATGATAAATCCCTTTGCTAAAGGATTTAAAGTTACACCAAAAGGAATCACAAGAAATCAATATTCTTATAATTGGCAGCTTGGATTTCCTCTAATAATAATTTTTATCGTTACAATAATTGGCTTTGGATTTAGTCTATTGCAAACTCTAGAAACAAAATCAGTAAACCTTGGTTTGTGCTGGAGTGGTTACAACATAATCATGCTAAGTGTTGCATTATTAACTTTACTAGACGTACCGCAATCTGCTCCCTATCAATGGTTTTCTTTTAAAACTAGAGTTGTAGTTAATAGTTGCAATCAGATTTATTCTGGAGTAACTTTACAACTATCAGAAACAGGTGCAGAAATATATTTTTCTGATAACATAACTCTCCCATCAAAAATATCAATAGAAATAGTAGAAGCAGGATTAACCCTTACTGGTAAAATTATTCAAAGTAAAAGTCAAGACCAATCAAATAAAGTTCTAGTTCAATTTACCAACTTAAATCTGCAACAGCAACGGAAAATCATTGAAATTCTCTATTGTCGTCCTGGTCAATGGCAAAATCGTCATAGTCCAGGAGAATTACACTCACTTTGGATTATTTTCAAAGTTCTTTTAAGACCTTTGAAATTCATTAAACAATTAACAATTATCAATCAATAACTAATAATTAACTCTACTTTACGGTCATTTGAGCCAATATAGTTTATCTTTGAGATTAATTCTCTTGGCAATAGGAACTTCAGTGATTCCACTGGCAAAATAGTGATGGAAAATTTGTCTTCTTTCAAGAAAAAAACACCCTATAAAGTTAATCACTGGTTTAAGTGGTTATCCCCTGGATTATCTGTCAAACGCTGGTTACTACTAAGTGCGAGTGGCTTGTTTTTGACAGTACTTGGTAGTGCTATTTGGGTAAAACTGACGCCTATTTATCGTATCTTGGAATTTATTTCCACAGTTTTAGAAAAGCTGACAAAAATCTTACCTAACTATATATCGGGTCCTCTAGTTCTTCTCTTGGGTCTATTTCTTGTATTGTGGGGACAATCTCGTACTGTTGATTCAATTACTGATGTTCTAAAATCTGATGGAGACGAGGAACTAATCGATAAGTTGTTGGCTCGTCGCCGTCTGAATAAAGGACCCAAAATTGTGGTTGTTGGTGGTGGAACAGGTCTTTCTACCCTACTACGAGGACTAAAGCAATATAGTAGCAATACTACCGCTATTGTTACTGTTGCTGATGATGGAGGATCTTCTGGAAGATTAAGAAGGGAAATCGGGGTATTACCCCCTGGAGATATTCGTAATTGTATTGCAGCTTTAGCAGATGAAGAGAAACTCTTAACTGAGTTATTCCAATACCGATTTGAAGCTGGGGATGGTTTAGTTGGTCATAGTTTTGGTAATTTGTTTCTCACTGCGATGAGTGAGATTACAGGGGATTTAGAACAAGCTGTGGCTGCTAGTTCTCAAGTTTTGGCAATTCGGGGTAAAGTTTTACCCGCTACTCTTAGTGATGTGAGTTTGTGGGCAGAAATGGAAGATGGCAGAATAGTTCAAGGAGAATCTAATATTCCTGAAGCCAAAGGTAGAATTCGTAATGTAGGTTGTATTCCTCCTAATCCTCCCGCACTGCCAACAGCGATCGCAGCTATTGAAGAAGCAGAATATATTATCATTGGACCTGGTAGCCTGTATACCAGTATTATTCCTAATCTCTTAGTTCCAGAAATTCAAAATGCGATCGCTCGTTCCACCGCTCCTCGCATTTATGTCTGTAACATCATGACTCAGCCAGGAGAAACGGAAGGTTATACCGTAGGAGATCATATTAAGGCGATCGACCGTATTTGTCAGAAGAAATTATTTGACGCCGTTTTAGTCCATCGTAAATCCCCTTCTTCTAATTCTCTCAAACGCTATGCTCAAGATAACTCCCATCCTGTATATGTAGATCGGGAAGAAATTGCTCAATTGGGACGTAGAGTTGTATTAGCTAATGTCATGGACGAAGATAAAGATTCAGGCTTTGTTCGTCATGATCCTCACAGACTAGCTAGAGTTTTATTGCGCTGGTATAGTGGCAAATGGCAAAAAAGATTTTAAAAACTAAAAAAGCAAAAAGAAAGAGCAAACAAGATAAGAATCATAAGTAAAGCTGTAAATTTTCCTATAAATTTAATCAGCTTGTTCACTTATAAAGAAGCATTTTGGTAAATTATTCTTATCTTGTCACCTCTAACGACAAATACTTGGCTTAATTTATATAATATCAATGAATTACAAAAGAAGTATGTTTTTGACCTCACATAATGTAAATTTACTGTAAAGTTTTTTATATCGTGGTCACAAATTAATAGTTCATGGCTCTTCAATTACTCAATCTATTGCTCCGTGATACTGCTGCTACTCAAAAATTAGGCTATCTATTAGGTCAATATCTTTCTCCAGGTGCAGTGATTTTGTTACAAGGAGAAATTGGTGCTGGTAAAACTACCCTAATTCAAGGTTTAGGCAAGAGTTTAGGAATCTCCGAACCTATATCTAGCCCCACTTTTACAGTAATTAACGAATATACTGAAGTTGCTGTACCCCTATACCATTTAGACTTATACCGCTTGTCACCAGAAGGTGTATCTGCTTTATATCCAGAAATCTATTGGGAAGGATTAGAAAAAACCCCTGGAATTGTAGCAATTGAGTGGTCAGAACATTTGCCTTACAAACCACCTGAATATTTACTGCTCACTCTAACCTATAATTCGGAACAGGGACGCAATGCAAGTTTGCAATTAATTGGGTTAGATAGTTTTGATTTAGAACAGTTTGGGACAATCTGGAAACAATCAGAATAAGTAATAAGTATGGAATTATATTTAATTCGTCATGGCATAGCAGCAGTAAGAGGCACTTATACTAATGATGATGAACGTCCTTTAGTAGCAAAAGGCATTAGTAAAACTCAAAAAGTAGCGCAAAAATTGCGATTGATAGGAGTAGAATTTGATTTAATTTTAAGTAGTCCTTTAGTGAGAGCTTTCCAAACCGCAGAAATTCTTTTAGAAGCAGATTTATCCTCTAAATTAGAAACCTTTACGCCTTTAAAGCCTGGAGGAAAGATACAAGATTGGTTACACTGGCTGCAAGAAAAACGAAATAATAATTCTCTAAATACACTAGCTTTGGTTGGTCATCAACCAGACTTAGGAAACTGGACAGAGATGTTAATCTGGGGCAGTATTACAGATCAAATAATTGTCAAAAAAGCTGGTATTGTGGGCTTGAGATTACCAGATAGTAGGGAAATACTTGGCAATAGTGAGTTATTTTTGCTTACTTCTCCCAAATGGTTTATTTAGTTAAATTCAAACCCATCTCAAACCCAAATTAAATATCAATCAATGGGAGAAAAAGCCAGTAAATAGTAGGGGAACTAGAATTAAAGCGGAGACTATTAAGAGTAAAGTTCCTGCATCTACATCAATTTCGTTTCTAGGAGGTTGATTGGGATTATTCATAGTGTTTATCCGCTAAACGGGTTACTATTGTGAACATAGAGCAATTGCAACTGTAAGAAAATTTTAAATCTTTTTGGAGAAGAAATGCAAAATTTCTGAGCCGAAATTAATCAAAATTTAAAGTCTAAAGAATAGAAAATAATACTAAATCCTGTTTAGATACAACACTTTAAATTTGTGAGAATTTAGAATGCAGAATTTATAATTCAGAAAGGTTTAAGCTAATTCTACGCTTTAAACTAAAAGTATACTTTGGTAAGCAGGCTTAATATAACCTGTCAAAAATTTGCTCAGTTCTTACTATATTCAATTGGCAAATTGGCAAAAATTCAAACAAAAATAATCTCTTCCCAGATCACAAAATATTTTTGCCAGTTCTAATAATGAAGAAATTATTGACTGGTGGGTATAGGACAACATGAAAAATCAAAATTTTGTAAATTAATCCTACAACTTAGATTAAGCCTTTATAAAGTATGAGTAATTTCAACTAAGTTGGAGTAGAGTAATTGTTGTATGGTTGTATGGTGAACGATCACCGCATTATTTGTAGATTTAATTTCAGGCATTATTATAGAAGACCAATTATGATCAAGACAGACAAAATACTCATAGCGATAGCCTACTCCCTGATATATGCCTGTGTAAGTGTACAAACACTCTACGGAACTGTTGCAATTGTGGCACTCATAACAGAGTATCAAACGAAACAAAACTCATAAAGCAGCTTAAGATTCTCGCGAAAAAACTCCACTGTTGCTCGTTGTCTGTTGACTGTTTCCTCTCCCGAAGGGAATGGATTATTACCTGCAAATTCAA
>JASJDF010000255.1 GCA_030065715.1 Xenococcaceae cyanobacterium MO_188.B19
GCTGAATGCCAAGAAGAAATTATTAGCTCTCAACATTCCCGAATTATTGTTATAGGTGATTTAGTTGATAATGTTATTGGCTTAGTGCTAAAAGAGCATCTTTTGACTGCAATAATCAAAGGCTGTCAGGATCAAAAGGTATCGGAATTAGTCAGAGATGTACGCTTTGTTCCCGCTACTATTAGAGCGGATAAACTTCTAAAAGTTTTTCAAGAAACTAGAGAACATTTAGCTGTAGTTTTAGATGAATATGGAGGAGTTGCAGGGGTTGTAACTCTAGAGGATGTATTAGAAGTAGTGACAGGTGAAATTGTCGATGAAACAGATCGTAATGTAGATTTGCAAGAAATAGCTCGCAAAAAACGCCAGCGACTTCTAAAATCCCGAGGAATTACTAACAATGAACTTAATTAGCACTAAACTATGAAGGAATTTTGGGATCGGGTACTTCAATTTTGTCAAGAAACCAGTCAGTTTGTCGGCGATCGCTTAATCGTAGATGCAGGTAAAATACAAGCAGAACAAAAAACCGACGGTAGTCTAGTAACCAAAGCTGATAAATGGTCAGATAAAACGATTAGAGAAGCTATAACTAAGAATTTTCCCGATCATGGTGTATTAACAGAAGAAACTACCCATATTTTCCCAGATCAGGACTGGTGTTGGATTGTTGATCCCATTGATGGCACTACTAACTTTACTCGTGGTGTTCCCATTTGGGCAATATCTTTAGGGTTACTATATAAAGGTATTCCTGTATTTGGTTTTGTCTATTTACCCTATCTGAAACAAGCTTTTCATGGTTTCTGGTATGGTGATTCTGGTTTAACAGGATATACTGGAGCCTATTTAAACAATCAACCTATTGCTACTACCCCAGACTCTCCCAGTAAGAGTCATTTGTTTAATCTCTGTGCTCGTAGTACTGAAATATTAAAACATCCCTTTCCTTGCAAAATCAGAATGATTGGAGTCGCTAGTTATAACTTATTACTAGTCGGTGCTGGAGCTGCTATAGGAGGGGTAGAAGCCACGCCCAAAATCTGGGATATTGCAGCAGTGTGGGCAATCGTACAAGCAGCAGGAGGAACTTTTGTAAGTCTCAATTCTCCTTCTATATTTCCCCTTGAGGTAGGAAAAAACTACGGTAGTTGTTCTTTTCCTTGTTTAGTAGTGGCTCGTCCCGAATTGGTATCCCAATTTAGACCCTTAGTAGAATCTATCGCTCAAAAAAGCTAGTAGGAACGTGGCACTGTTTAGTTCAGCACTTCATTAGGGTATTTATGGGGAAATACTGGAGGGGTTACAGCCGAGGAATTATTGGTCAAATTTGAAGTAGTTTATCTATCCTGTGCTGAGATAAGAGAAGAACCTCGAATCAGAAAACTAGGAGGCGGTCTTTTTTGTGCCTTAGTTCTCAATAAATCATCAAACTTTTTACACCATCTATCGAAGCATGGGGGCTTTGTCTTTATAGCGATACTTTAGATGGAGACTTCCTGATTGATTATGTGCCAGATTTGGAGCGAATAATCCTGGCAACATGGTAAATTAACTTATTTTCTACAGGTTAATCATTGAAATATTTCTCTCTCATAACAACAACATCCAAGCTATACTCACTGAGGAATTTCCTTGTTTTTTTCATTAATATAATTTGGAGTTTACTGTTTAAGATTACAGTGAATTAACTCCCTCTTTCTAGCTTAGGAAATATCAGCTTTTTAGTTGGATGTTATCGTCTTTAGTTATCGAGACAGATATTAAACTGAACAGAGTATTTGACCTCCTCTCTCAAATATGAATAAACCTGTAATTTCTGTCAGGGAAGCGTTTAAAGCTTCAATTACTAATTTATCACTTTCTCTTTTAATTCTGAATAAATGATACATAAGTTTACTTTTTATCTGAATTTTGCAAGGAGAATTTTGGACAAACATACCTAAAATTATCTGTTAAGATTTTTTGATAGATTGATTCACAGCTTCAAATAAAATGATACAGAAGCTTAACAGCGGGTGTGATCAAAGCTTAATTATTAGGAGAAAACTAAAAGTGTTAGACGAACAAGCCAAAAAAACTATGTTACGCAAAATACCACACGGTTTATACATTTGTGGTGTTAGAGACGGAGAAGAAATGAATGGCTTTACTGCAAGTTGGCTAATGCAATCTTCCTTTAAGCCACCCTTAGTAGTTAACTGTGTTAAACAGGATTCTGGTTCTCATGCCATGATTGAAAAAACTAATGTCTTTGCTATTAGCTTTTTGGAGGAAGGTCAAAAAGAACTGGCTAAACAGTTTTTTCAACCTAAACGTCGAGTAGGCAATAAGTTTGAGGATGTGGAATTTTACGAAGGCGCAGAAACAGGCTGTCCTATTATTAAAGACTCTCTAGGATATATTGAATGCAAGGTAGTGGGCAAAGTTGACGAAGGAGATCACACTGTATATGTCGGGGAAGTAATTGGTTCAGGAATTCATCGTGAAGGAAAACAGCTTTTACTGGAATCGACTGGCTGGCAATATGGTGGTTAAACAGATTTATTAGTACTATATCCCGCGAACGCAAAAATATATTGATCCTAAGATGTCAGAACCAAAGAAAGTTATAGTTATCGGTGCAGGATTATCTGGTGCGGTAACTACTTCTGTGTTAGCAAATTTAAAAGCAGCAACTGAGTTGGTTGTTCCTAAATCGATTCCAACTATATTTCCCATGTTATATTTCCTTTCTATAAAAATTTCTGCATTTAACTAAAAATATTTATTTAAAGCAGTTTTATATTTTTATAGTTCCCAAACATGGTCATCTACTATAATAATTAAACCCATATTTATTCTTCTAACTCTTCTCCACCACCGATCGCGATACCAGTGTTATATACAGTAGCATTGGTTAAATCTATCCCAATCATTGATGCACCAGATACATCTGCATCAATAATAGTAGCAGCGGTAAAGTTTACTCGATCCAGATCGGCTTTAATAAAACTAGCATTAGTTAAGAAAGCAGCCGTAAAGTTAGCACCTTCTAAGTTTGCGCCTGTTAAATCTGCCCCTTCCAGATTCGCACCAAGAAGATTAGCACCTTCAAGATTAGCCTCTCGCAAATCTGCTCCAATTAAATGTGCTTCCCTTAAATCTGCTCCTGAAAGGTCACACTGATAGCATTCTCCAGTTTCTAGCAATTGTTTCAGTTGTGCAGGATTTTCGGCTCTGACGGGGTTCAGACTGACTAAGGAAGCCAATATCCCTAATATGGTTAGAATTTGGAGTTTCATTATTTTCTCTCCTTGAAGGTGGACGTTTTTTGTTTGAATTTAGTCGTCCTTGTTATATCACACTTCTATTATCGCACTAAAAAAGTAAATCTATTGGGAAGAAACGCCGTTTTAGTTAGTAAAAACCGTATTATGGCAATTGTTAACTTAATCTCAGTGTAATGCCATTTCTCTTTTAGCCCACTACAAATAGATGTTTGAAAGGAACACAAGGGGCATTGTTGTTTCATTCTGGATTAAGGCAGGTAGGGAGCAAGGCAGCTTGGGTGCTGAGGGGAATTTTCAGCACATACTCTAGATTCTGACTTAATTTATTTTATTTGCTGACCAATCTGAGCCTGTTGCTGGATAAGCAAAGTCTGCCTCACTCAGATTTTGAAAATGTTATGTAAATTATTTGGATAATTACCAATTAAGACAATAAAGTTTACTGTGTGGCACCAGCACAGGGATCTTTGGCACCAGCGCAGGGATCTGTAGCACCAGCACAGGGATCTGTGACACCAGCGCAGGGGTCTTCAATCGTTGTTTTTTCTGAACCACCATCCACAGAAGTACCAGAGAAACAACTAACTAGTCCCAAGGAAAGAATAGAGATAATAGCAAAATTGGCGATGTATTTTACTTTCATGATTAAGCTTAAAATTAGATATTTAGTTTGTTCAATTGTCCAACACCATATAACTTGACTAACCTGAAAACTATCTGAGAATTGACCAACGGTCACAGCAGGCTCCGTCGTTTGACGGCGGAGTAATCTGTGACTACAGAAAAAATAAGAATTAAGTTTCTCATTATTTCAGGAAAAAATCATTTTATATGGCGATACTTATAAATAATGCCAAAACTTGGAGCAAGATTACCAATCTGTAATTCAATTTTCATCAAAATTTAGAATATGATTACCACCAACAGCAAATTATCTGTTATTGCCCTAATAAGTATGATGGCTGTCTCGTGCGCCCCTAATTCTTCTGAATTTCAGTCAACAGAAGCAAAAATTATCACTCTCACTCAAACAGGATGTCAATTTGTTGAAACAGAAAGCCAAGATTATCAATTCACTCCCACTAAAGCGGAAGATTGTCGTCAAATCAATAAAGATAGTCTTACATCCAGAAAATCAACTTTTAAACCCTTATCTCTTCCCGCAGGAGAATATGTGTTTCAAGTGAGTAATAAAAATGTTCCTTATGAACTGGGATTTTATCTCAGAGGGCAAGGAGCAAATCGAGCTACTCTTCCCAGTGTTAGTGGTGGTGGGTTAGAAACAGGGGTCACTAAAGATTATCGTATAACTCTGCGTCCTGGGAAATATTGGATTAGTTGCCCCTTGAATCCTACTCCTGACTATCCTCTAATTGTTAATTAAAGTTATGTTTGATGTTATAAAAGAATTACTGGATGCTGATAAAAATGAGACTTCAGAATGTCAAGATTGGCTTGTTCAAAACAATAGTTCTTATGAAGAATATTATCTAGAAGAAAACATTTCAGACAAACCCTATAGGCTGTATCGTTTTCTGACAGATCTTGAAGATATCTTAGATAATATTGCTGATGATTATGACAGGCTTAAAGCTATTTGTCCTCTAGTAAGAAAATTACTAAATATTTCCTATTGGTTACAACTAGAATACGATTCCCCCTCTCCTGATGTAGGTTGGTCAGTAAAAACTCTCTATCAGGAGCCTAATTATCCCATAACTATTCAAACTGTAGCTTGGCTCCCTAATCATGCTTCTCCTGTTCATAATCACGCTGCTTGGGGTGTGGTGGGAATAATTCAAGGACAAGAAAACAATCGTTTTTGGCGACGTAATCCCACTCCTGAAAATCCAGAGCGTATCGAATTAATCAATGAAAAAATTTTAGTGCCTGGAGATATTATTGGTTTTATGCCCGATGCTATTCATAGTGTGGAAACAATGGGAGATTATCCTACTGTCACTTTTAACATCTATGGAGAAGCCGATTTTTCTCGCCGATATCAGTTCGATCCCATCAATCATACTGCCAAAAACTTTTAGAGTTGATTCAGGGTTTCATCGATGGGGACGAAAAAACAGCCATGAATGCGCCAACTGCGATCGCTTTGATGCTGCATGACATATACTACTTGTGTTAGATTGCCCTCTTGATCCATCATTACTAAAACTTGAGCTGGAAAGTGATTTACCGTGGTAAAACCACGAAACATGACAGCTCTAGGGCGATAAACAGGATGATATTGAGTTTTTACCATCCTGATAAAGTTCTCTGGTGTGCCAAATTGTTCTTGAATTTTGGGCGAAGCAAAGCCAAAAGCTTCAATTTCATTATCTTCTTGAAACGCTTTTAGCTGAGTTTCAATTATCCGTCTAATTTCGGATTTATCATATTCTGAAAGATACATCTGTCTCAATCATAAAAAAGGTATTACTTTATCCTTTAACTGCGCCAGCCGTTAGACCTTGAACAATCCTACGTTGAAAAATTAATACGAGAATTACTAAGGGTATAGTACCCAAAATAGTTGCTGCTGCGATCAAACCATAAGGAATATCAAATGAACTTGCTCCTCCTAATTGGGCTGTTGCTACAGGAATTGTTTTCATGGTTTCTTCTGTAATAAATGTCAGGGCAAAAATATACTCATTCCAAGCAAATATAAAAGCCAAAATTCCCGTAGTCACTAGGGCAGGAAGAGTCATGGGCAAAATGATATCTACTAACATAGGAAGGGTTTTATAACCATCTATTTTCGCAGCATCTTCTAAGTCTTGGGGCAATTGTTGGAAGAAACTACGCATCACTAGAATAGTCAAAGGCATATTGATTGCGGTGTAAGGAATAATTAAGGCTAGATAATTATTTCCTAAGCCAACAAGTTTAATTATTTCTAGTACCCCTAAAAATAATAAGGCATAAGGGAATAGGGTAACTAGAGAAATTAGAATTAAGAGAATCGTCTCTCCCCGTAGTTTCATTCTAGCCAGAGCATAAGCAGCAGGAGAGCCTAGTATGAGACATAAAATTGCCGATACAATCGAAACTAGAGCACTGTTGATAATATATAGCCAAAAAGGGCGACGTTCAAACAATTCTAGGTAGTGTTGTAAGGTTATTTTGTGGGGCAAATAAACATTGGGTATGGCAGATATATCCTCATTGGTTTTGACTGAAGTTAGCACTTGCCAAAGAATGGGAGTCATAGTAAAAATGATCGTTGCTACAACGCCAATTCCCAAGATGATGTAATACCAAGATATTTTGCGGCTGTTTTCTAAGTTTGATGTCGAACTCATCAGTTTGTGTTGGTGTTAAGAAGATCTTGATTATATTTTAGGTAGTTATGTCCTAATGAATTAGGCAATGGTCAATTGCTGATAATTTTGTTATCTTGCTATGAGATACTTTTTCTTATTTCTGGTTAACTATATTGGTATTTAATTAACTCATTATTCCCTCGTTTATTTGGAGTTCAGTATTTTGAGCGAATCTCATCTTCAAGAACGCAGTAATAATAAAAAATTTATTGTAAAAAACAGTGCTTTTTTAAAAAGATATGCTCTAGATTGTAAATCGCTGATGGGGATTGGAGTCATTACGATTAATTTAACTGAGATTGATAACTTTATTTTGCAAGACAAAGATTTTGTTATTCAAGAATGTGATCATACTCAGAATAGTATTTCTTTGCAAACTCCTATTGCTTATGTCCCTGAAGGTAATTTTTGGTTTAAAATTATTTATCTTAAGATTAAAAAAAAGTATAAAATTAATATCAAAGAAGACTATGATTTAACTAAAAATTTTTTACTGGTTTTTATTAAAGATTCTACTTTAGAGAATTTTTCGATTTATTATCTTCGACTTAAAAGTAATAGCTGATTTTGTTACTATTTAATTTGGCTTAACTACTTAACTCTTAAAACGATAACTATTAAATAACCAGGCAACAAGAGCTACAGTAGTAATCAAAATCATAAAAGTGGCTACTACTAAAGCAGCTCCATAACCAAAATCTAAATAGCGCATTACTGTCGAATAAATATAAATCGAAACTGTTTCCGTAGAACCAGCAGGTCCCCCTCCAGTCATTACTTGTACCAAATCAAAAATACCAAAAGCTTGAGCGAATCTAAATAATAAAGCAACCATGATTTGTGGCATTAGCAAGGGTAAGGTAATTTGATAAAAGCTCTGCCAAGGATTTGCCCCATCAATCTTGTGTGCCTCATACAAATCCTGAGAAATAGATTGTAATCCTGCCAGCAAAATAATACTGATAAAAGGAGTAGTTTTCCAGACATCGGCAATAATTATGGCAACCATTGCTAAACCTGGTTCTCCTAACCAATTGATGCCAGTTTCAATCAAGCCGAATCTTTGTAGAATATCATTAGCGACTCCAAAGCGGTCATTAAAGATCCACGCCCAAGCTAATCCCATAATGGATGTGGGTAACGCCCAGGGGATAATGGCAATAGTTCTGACTATTCCTCGACCAGAAAAAGATTGATTTAGGACGAGGGCAATACATAATCCTAAAACTAATTCCAGAGAAACACTAATGACCGTAAAAATAGCCGTATTGTTGAGGCTTTGCCAAAATCTACCGTCTCCTACCATTCGTTGATAGTTGGCTAAACCGGAAAATACTGGCTCTAATTGAGTTCCTAAATTTTCCGTGAATAAGCTTAAAACAAATGCCCTACTAATAGGATAGAGAAAAACTAAAAATAGCAGAAATAGAGCTGGTAATAGCAAAATCCAACCAGTTTTTTGATTATTCATTTACTTACAGCTAAAAGACTACGGGTTTCTGCTGCTGCTTTTTTCATGGCTATTTCAGGACTCATGGTATTAGTTATGGCAGCACTAAGATATCTTTGTAG
>JASJDF010000256.1 GCA_030065715.1 Xenococcaceae cyanobacterium MO_188.B19
AGACATATTACCTCAGGAATTACTAAGAAGATGGATTTTAAATATTAGTTATTTATTTGTTAGTGCTAAACCTCGGGTATATTTTCCAATATTGGCACTTATCTTATATTCACTTTATTTTCTCTGCTCTCGAACGCCAAAAAGAACCTGGTTATTTATACTAGCAATGATGGGTTCTATAGCCATTCCCTTAGTTGCAGTAGATCTGATTATCGGAGCACGTATTTCAATTACTAATCGCTATCTAGTTCCTTGGCATTTGAGTGTTCAATTAGCTGTCGCTTATCTTATTGGATATCAGTTAACTGTCAATTGCTCTTGGTTAAACAAACAGAAAATATTACGTTTCATCGGATTAACTATAATGACTATATTACTATTATTAGGCTGTTGGACTTGTCTAAGATTTGTAAAAACTGAATCAGGCTGGAATAAAGGAGATTTTTATAATCTTCCCATCTCACGAATCATTAATCAAAGTCCTAATCCACTAATTATTAGTAATGTAAGTGTTGATTCTTTTTTATCTATGGTTCATCTCTTAAATCCCGAAGTAAACGTACAGTTATTAGACGATCTGAATGAGTTAGAAGTGAACCAAAATTTTACCGATATATTTATTTTTAAACCTACACTAGAATTAGCCAATTTAATAGAAGAAAAATATCAAGCTAAAGCTAAAGTAGATTATCGAGGAGGTCTTTATCGACTTACCAAATTCTCAGAATAATCAAAAATCCTACAAAGCTTATCATTCTGATTCTGCAACCATAGCGCGATCGCGACCCTGTTGTTTTGCCAGATATAAACCTTTATCAGCAATGGCAATTAATTCTTGGGGACTCTGAGGTTTATTGTGATTAACACTAGCGATTCCCAAACTAATACTAACGTAGGAACTAACCTGAGACTTTTTATGGGGTATTTGCATTCCTTTGATTTTGAATCTAATTCTATTAGCTGCTAACAGGGCAGTTTTGGTGTCAGTATTAGGCAAAACGACGACAAATTCTTCCCCACCATATCTTGCTGCGAGATCGTGAGAACGAATGGCACTACTGATAGCTTGTGCTACTTTTTTCAAACATTCATCACCCGCCTGATGACCATAGGTATCATTATAAAATTTAAAAAAATCTACATCACAAATTATTAGAGCCAAATCTTTATCTTGCTTGATTTTACTCCATTGTTCTTCTAGGTAATTATCAAAAAAACGACGATTAGCAAGATTGGTTAAACCATCAGTAAAAGCTAAGTTTTTTTGATTTTGATTGTAATAACCTAATACAGCAACTGTAGAAATAATTAGTGCAATTAAAGGAGCAATGGTGGGTAACCACCAACCCCAAAGAAATAAACTATAGCTAGTTAAAAAAACCATTCCCATCGGCAATAATCCACCGATTAAAATCAGTTGCAAATAGGATATGGAATCTATACGCAATAAATTACGTTCTAGGATCACTAAGCTGATCCCAGAGCCAAGCAAAGACCAAAATAGAATCCAACCCCACTCTGCTACTTCGTTGATTCCCCGAATCATTCTTCGTCCATCTATAGCAGCACTGATCATCTGGCTGGTTAAATTGGCGTGTACATATACCCCTGGCATGATTTTAGTTAAACCATGGGCACTATTGTTGTAAGGAGTTAAAAAGAAATCGTTCAGACTTTCAGCTGTTGCTCCAATTAGAACTATGCGATCGCGAAACAGGTCTGGAGGAATATTTCCCTTTAAAACCTTGGTAATTGAAACATGATTAAATAAGTCGCGATCGCCACGAAAATTCAAAATTATTTGATAACCGCGAGAATCAACATTAATATAAGCTCCTTCATTGCTCTTGATCGGTAAAAATACAGCTTTTCCCAAAATTTTTCGTGGGCTATTTTCTATGGATTTGAGTTCGATTCCTTCTTTTTGGAGATAAATTAAAGATAATTTGGTCGCTAAAGCTAACTCTGTTTGACCGTCATCAAGGGTAGCAGAAATTAAGCCTCTTCTAAGTTTGCCATCTTGATCCAATACCAAATCTGCCATAGCAGTTTGACCTTGCGCTTTTAGAAGAGGTGGTGCATCAATTGTTTCTCCTATAACCTTTTCAACCGCAATTAAATTGGAAGTAGATCGATATATCTCATTTAATTGTTGTTTTCCTAGCTCATCACCATGACTTAAATCACGATACAAATCTAGACCAATAACCCTAGGTTCTTGGTTATTAATAATTTCCAATAGTTGGGCTAATTTACCATCAGAAATGGGCCATTCTCCTAAAGCCCGAATATCTGATTCTTGAATATTCACAACTATAATTCTTGAATCTTTTGTTTCTGGAGCACGAATCCTCAGCCAAAAATCATAGGTAGCCCATTCCAGTGTTTGATAGACCCCAGTCCAACCAACCAAAATTACGAAAAAAGTTATGCTGGGAGCAATAGTTAGTAGTCCTCGTAAATGCCAAATTTTTTGTTTTATTTTTAACCAAGCCAATTATCTTTGCCTTTAACTTGAAAATATTTTTTACTGGCTGCTACCAAACTTTTTGATATTTTTTTTGTGTTTAATCTGTATTACTCAACAAATTTTGCTTGAGTGATACTATTAAGACCTATAGAGGAAAGAACTTCATCCCAAATGGACTGAAATTTAGGATTATCTGGCTCATTTTCCTTTAGCTTGGCTAAAGTTGCTATAGCTTCATACCAGATCCCAGATTTAGCATAAAAACTTGCTTTTTCTATTTGATTCATCCTGTCTAGCTGTTGATTCAATTCCATTTCAGGTTTAGCCCTAGTAATTGAACCCTGAACAATGGGACTATCTGGTCTAAGTCTCTGATCGCAGATTAAAGCTATTGCCCACTGATAATTTTTACCGATCTCTAAAGGTGGAGCATCCTGGGGAAGAGTTATTCTAAGGATTCCAGCATTGCCACTTATGGGAATAATTGTTTGATAGCTATTTTCTTCGTTTTCATCTTCTATCTGAAAGAAAACTTTTCTAGCAGAAGTTTGAGGAATGTGAATGAAGAAAATAGGATTGGCAACTAAAGTTAATCTTTGATTAATTGCTGGAAGTATGGGGATGATGGGAACTTCCGAGTTATCTAAATCCACTATGCACTGTTGCCCACGAGAAGCACCTCCAGTTGTTGCCAAAGGTTTATCTTTGTTTGGTGGCTCAAAAGCAGTCGCAAAACTTCTCACAGGTGCATTAGCTTTTTGTTGAGCAATTACTGGTAACTGGTAGAAACTAACAGTACCAATTGCGATTAAGAATAAAAGTTTATAAAACATGAAGTTTCTGACTGATTTCATAGGTGATAGAGACAGGCGATCAAAGTTTTAGATGCAATTTGATCTTAAATTTTTCTTCAGTTATTCGCAATGTACTTTATACTTTCTTCAATAGGTTTTCTTTAGCGAAATCAATTGTATTTTTCATGTTTTATTCTTGATATTTCATAATTACCAAGTTGGTCATTTTCCGTATTTTTACCGATCTAAATATTATCGAATTTGGGTGATATTACTTAACTATTATCGAAAATAAATCACTGTAGGTATAGCTATAAATCCCAAAGTAATTAAGACAGCCACAAAACGACTTGTCCAGTGAATGATATGACTCGTATTAGAGTTTATTAAGCTCAGAGATTGTATTCCACTCCAAATACCATGACTTAGATGAAATCCTAAGAATATCATAACTCCAGAATAAGTGATTGTGTATATTGGTTGATGAAATATCTCAATTACTAATTTACTTAAATTTCGCATTTGGATGCCATCAATTACTATGGAATCACATTGTCCAAATTTGAAAGTTAGTAAGTGAGAAATCAAAAATACTAGTAAGATAGAGCCAGTAAAAATCATGGTACGAGAACTAATTGATTGTTTACTGGGAAACCCTGCACTTTGAATTTTTTTATACCCAACAATACGCGATCGCATATTATTAAAACTTAAAATTAATCCTATGATAATGTGGAAAACTAAAGCTGCCATCAGTATGGCTTCCACAAGGAATAGTAACAGCCCTAAACTATCGATAAAATGAGCTAGTTGGTTATAGGATTTAGAACTAGTGAGTAACAATAAATTAGCTATTGCATGAAAAATAACAAATAGAGTTAAAACCAAGCCTGTAACTCCTGTAATGATTTTTTTTCCGATAGGTGAACTATAAAAATTCAGAATTCTAGGTCGGGTTTCTATGGGAGTCATAAAAGTCACTAAGGTTAGAAAAAATACAAAATAAATAATAATCTGTAACAATTCAGTGTTTACTACAGATTATTTTGACGGTGAGACAAAATTCCTGCTAGGAAGATTCTCTAATTGCTATATTTAGCCATTTACTATTTTAAGAAAAAATACCGTTGCACATTAGAAATTTTATGAGTATAACAGCGTCAGATACCTATCGAGAAAAGCCAAGCCTAAATACCTGAAACACTGTTTTGAAGATAGATATCACACACGCCAACCAACTACACTAACGAAACGGAATTTTTTGTGACTACTATCAAAATTATTAGTGCTACTCCAGGACCAACTACAACAGAGCAAATATTAGAATTGATCAAATCTCAAGCTACGGGGGTGACAATTAGGGAAATAAGTAGCGAGATTAATCGTCCTATATCTATGCTTCAAATATATCTCAAGCAGCTAGTTTCATCTAAGCAAATTTATGCTCAGAAAAGCCAACCCAGCGATGGCAAAAACCTTGTAAATTGCTCCAAAAATCATATAAAAACAATTTACACTATTAGACAAAAGGTTTAAGCCATAACGTTTCTCGTATTTGTTCTAAGTTTGATGTTGTCTATAGAACCTATTTGAGATGTTTTCCATAGTGGCAAAATAGACTGGAGTTATTGCGAAATCCTCAGTAGGCTATAATTATCAACTACGTCGCTTTTAGCAGCATAATTCGTAATTGACTCAGTTGAATTTTCCAGGGGAACGGACGATCTTTTAACTGTACCCATTTGTTTTTAAAAACTTCCGCTTGCAGATGATAATCTTCAGGATTATTAGCAGGTTGGTTTAACTTGAGATATAAAGTCATGCGGTGTTGGGTTTCACTAATTGTCGCTAACCAACAAGGAAAAGTATTGGTTTGGTCTTCTGTATCTGGAAAAATTAACTGATGAGCGCGAATACCCACATATTTTAGAGAGGTTGGGATTGGTTCGATTACTTCTAAAATGCAATTCCAATCAATGGCTTGAATTTTATTGTTGCCAATTGCTACAGCGTGGGAAAAGTTTTTACAACCAGTTAACTGGGCAGTACGATAATTACTAGGACGCTCGAATATATTTTGTTTTGTGCCATGAGAAATCGCTTTTCCCCGATCTATAACCATTAAATGAGGACATACTCGATAGGCTTCTTCTAGGTTGTGGGTAATAAATAAAGTTACTCCTTGATAGTGAATTAAATTATTTCTGAGGATTTTCTCTTGTTTATCTCTTAAATAAGTATCTAAAGCTGAAAAAGGCTCATCTAAAAGCATTATTCCTGGTTCACTTGCCTTAGCTCTAGCTAAAGCTACCCTTTGTTGTTGTCCTCCTGAAAGTTCCCCAGGATAGCGATCGCCAATTCCAGGTAAATCGACAGAAATTAATTGTTTTTCTACTTCTTGTTTGATTTCCCAATAAGATTTCCCTGAGGGCATTCCAAAAGCTATATTTTCGGCAATAGTGAGATGGGGAAATAAAGCATAATTTTGAAACAAAAAACCACAGGCGCGATCGCATGGCGGTAAATTAATGCCCTTTTCTGAATCAAATAATACCCTACCGTTTAAAACAATACGTCCCTTGTCTGGAGTATCTAAACCAGCAATACAGCGCAAAATTAAGCTTTTTCCTGCGCCAGAAGCCCCTAATAATCCCAAAGGCGTTTGATTTGTCTGAAAAGAGACATCTAATAAAAACCCAGGTAGCTGTTTTTGAATATCAACAATTAATTCAATAGGATATTTTGGCAGGGGATAATCTAGGGATTTTTGGCGTTTTACCAACCAGGTTTGAGGGATTAAATATCTAGTAGCTTTAGGAAAAAACTTAATGAGCCACTTCTTTGTGCTTTGTCCTTTGTGCTTTGTCCTTTGTCTTGCTTCTGTGCCATAATTTACCCCCACAATTACCCCCAAAGAAATTGCCAGCATAATAATTACTAGAAATAATGCCCGATCCATTGCTCCACCTTCGGCTGCAAAGAAAATCGCGATGGGGATAGTTTCAGTTTTACCAGGAATGCTCCCTGCTAACATTAAAGTTGCGCCAAATTCTCCTAAAGCACGAGCAAAAGCAAGCAAAGTACCAGCAATTAATCCAGGTTTCGCTAAAGGCAGCATAATTTGCCAGAAAATAGAATTTTCTGAAGCTCCTAAAGTTCTGGCACAGGCAAAAAGATTGCGATCAATTTGCTTGAATGCCCCTAATGCAGTTTTATACATTAAGGGAAAAGCTACTACTGTTGAAGCGATTACGGTGGCATACCACGAAAAAATAACTGTAACACCGAAAGAAGCTAGTATTTGCCCGATAAAGCCGTTTTTTCCCAATAAGAGCAGTAATAAAAAACCAACAACTGTAGGAGGCAGTACCAAAGGAGCAGTTAATAAACCTTCAATGACTTCTTTTGATTTACCCCGATAGTTAAACATCCACCGCGCTGCCATAATGCCGAGAAAAAAAGTAATTACCGTAGCAGTAGTAGCAGTTTTGAGGGAGATCCAGATGGGGGTTAAGTCGGTCATTTATTTTTTGTCCTTTGTTATCTGTCCTTTGTATTTCGTCCTTAGTCCTTTGTATTTCGTCCTTTGCAACTACTTACCAATGACTAATAACCACTGACCAATGACAAATTTATTTCCTCGCGACAATATGAAAGATGTGCCAGTATCGATCTTCCCCTAGAGGAGTTGTACCTGGATGTTCTTCTTCTTCTTCTAGTAGTTCGACCGTGTAAGCTTGTAATAAGGTTTCTACTTGTTGCAGCGTAAAGGTATTAATTAGTTCACTATCATTCCAGGAATCTCTTTCTCCAAATAAATTTCCGCAGAATCTACCACCTAGTACTAGAGAGTTAAAAATTTGATTCCATAAGGTAGGAAAAGCATCTGGAGAACAAAAGGGTAAAGAAAAGCTGGCATTAATTAAGTTTACCTGCTTGGGAAGTTGTAATTGTTCAAAACTAACAGTTTGGGTAGTTAATTGGAGAGTATTAATATCAGGACGGGCAAGTAAACGAGCGATCGCATCAGGTTCTTTATCTATTGCCAATACTGCCCAATTTTGCCGTAACATTTCTACTGTATCTCTGCCATCTCCACAACCAAGATCAATTGCTATTCCTGGTGTTTCAAAGGCAGCTAAAGCTGTTAGTAGGGTTTTTCTGGGCGGACGCTCTGCTACGGCATCATAATAAGCTTTCCAGTCTCGTTTTGGGGTTAATTTTGTCATTTATCTTTTGTCCTTCGTCCTCTGTTATTAGTCATCTATACTGATAACTGCTCACTGCTCACTGTCACAAACCCATATTTCTTAAATACTGCTTGTGCTTCTGGGGTGGTGAAAAATTCGATTAAGTCAGTTGCTGCTTCTGGTTGGTCACTATCTTTTATTACTGCAATAGGATAGATGACAGGGGAATGGGTGTTTTCTGGTGCGGTAGTGACTATTGTGACATTATCGGCAACCCTAACATCTGTGCGATAGACAATACCTGCATCTGCGTTACCTGTAGCAACGTAGTTAAGTACCTGACGGACATCTTTACCATAGACGGCTTTAGAGTTAACTACTCTGTCAATTTTGAAAGAAGTTAAAACTTCTTGGGCATATTTACCCGCAGGGACGCTTTCAGGTTCTCCTAAAGCAATGGTAGTGATTTCTTTGCTAGTTAAATCCTCAAAATTATCAAACTTAGGGTTATTTTTGGCATTAGTTTCGGAAGTTACTAAAACCATTTGATTCTTGAATAAATCTCGTCTGGTTTCTGTTAGCAACAAATTTTGTTTTTCTAAAGCATTCATTTGTTTACTAGCAGCAGAAATAAATACATCTACAGGTGCGCCCTGTTCAATTTGCCATTGCAAAGAACCAGAAGAACCAAAATTATAAATAATTTC
>JASJDF010000257.1 GCA_030065715.1 Xenococcaceae cyanobacterium MO_188.B19
CATTCGTCAATCCCTAGAAGAGAAAGATATTCTCAATATTACCGTTGAGGAAGTACGCCGAGTTATGGGATGTGATCGCGTATTAGTCTATAGTTTGAATGAGGATAGATATGGCACCGTAATCGCCGAATCTGTAGCTGCTAAATACACTAAGGCATTAAATAAAGTTATTTCCGATCCTTGTTTTGAAACTAAATATCTGGAAAAGTATCGTGATGGAAGAGTACGCGCCCTAGATAATATTTACGAAGCAGAAATTCCCTTATGTTACTTAGAACAGTTAGAATCCTTAGAGGTCAAGGCTAATCTAGTTACACCAATTATCAATGAAGGTAAGTTATTTGGTCTGTTAGTCGCTCATCAATGTAGTGAATCCCGCCACTGGCAAGACTATGAAATTCGCTGGTTGACCCAAATAGCAACTCAGGTGGGTTTTGCCCTAGATAATGCTAAAGTTTTAAGAGAATTAAATAGTCAAAATATATCAACTCAATTACTTAACAGTTTTATTTTCAACACTCGCCACTGTTTAGACAGAGTAGAACTTTTCAAAACTACTGTAGAACAAGTCTGTTTGGGTATGTCCCTAGATCGGGTAATTGTCTATCAGTTTGATGCTGATTGGAACGGAACAATAATATCAGAATCAGTTGTTCCTGGTTATGCCAAATCCTTAAATTCCCATATTCAAGACTCCTGTTTTGCCCAAAAATATCAAGAGAAATACCTTCAAGGTTATGTCAAAGCTATATCGAATATTCATGAAGCTAATCTTACTGAGTGCTATCTGGAAAAATTAGAATTCCTGCAAGTCAAAGCCATCATCCTTGCACCAATAATAGAAAACGGGGAACTATTTGGCTTACTTATCGGACATCAATGTAGTAAAACTCGTGATTGGGAATCATCAGAAATTGAACTATTTTATCAACTGACCCTGCAACTAGGATTAGCTTTGGAACGAGTGGCGTTGAAAAAAGAATTATCTCTCAAACAACAGATTCCAGACAATCAAGTCACCCAACCTCTATTAGAACAACAAAGCAGTTTTCCTAAAAAGCTCTCAGAACTACAGAAGCTCTCAGAACTTTTAGTAGAAAATCAACATACATTGCATAAAATCAAAGTCAAAATAGGCAACAAATCATCAAATAAAAACAGTTTAGTTAATAAATTAGAGGCAGAAAATCATGATTCTATAACCATTTCTAATGACGAAGAACCGTAGTTGCGATGAGTAAGTATAAAAATCTCCCCCAAGCTAAGAAAAAAAATCTTGCAAATTATGATTGCAAAATTTTACTTAATAGACCAGAGTAATTATTAGAACTTAACTCTCATCCAAAGAATTTTGTTTAAGTAAATCAATTTAACTGAATAAAATTCTTAATTATTCTAGAAGCTATCTACCAACAGGCACGATCAATGACTCAAACTTTTGGTTTAAAATTAGGGAGCGACCAAAAAATCGCAAAATTTTTAAAACTCACGGTTGAAATAACTCGCAAAACCCTAAAATGCGATCGGGTAATTATCTACAGTGCCAGTCAATCAACAACAGGTTTAGTATTAGCAGAATCTGTTGAGCAAGAATACCCTTCGGTTCTGGGAAAAACCATTAAAGACCCCTTCTTAAAAGGAAGATATCACGAAATGTATTCCTATGGAATGCCTGTTGCCATAGATGATATTGGTCTAACAGATAGGAGTAAAAGCGAACTCAAAGACTTAGAACAGTTTGGGGTTAAAAGTCTGATGATGGCACCAATTGTTATAGATAATAAACTATTGGCTTTGTTGGTAGCTCATCAATGTTCACAAATCAAACTTTGGCATCATGAAGCAGTAATTTTTCTGACCGAAAAAGCTAACGCTACAGGTTTGGCTCTTTCCCAGAAACCTTCAATTACCAATGGTGCCAATGCTGATAATATCAAGCAGTTACCTCCTAATAACTATGAACAGGAGGTTAAAACAACTCAGCAACTAGAAAACAACGATCAGATAATACAATTTAACCAGAATAAGCATAAGGCTATAGTAGAATCAGAACCTAGTAGTTCCTTATCGATTCTCCAAGCTGAGAGGCAAAATGAGACAGAACAGGCAAATGTCTTGAGCCGTAAAGTCGAAGAAATACGCAGAATTTTAAACTGCGATCGCATGATAATTTATAGTCTCAATCCTGATAATTATGGCAAGATCACCTCTGAATCTGTTGCTTTTGGTTGGCTCAAAGTTCAGGGAAAAATCATTGAAGATCCTTGTCTAGCATCTCAGTATCTTGACCAGTATCGCAGTGGAAAATCTCAGACAATCAATAATATTTACCAGTCAGACTTATCCCAAGAATATATTAAACAATTAGAACAACTAGAAGCTAAAGCCTGTTTAGTAGCTCCTATTATCAATGAAAGAAGATTATTTGGGTTATTATGCGCTCATCAGTGTTCTAATCCCCGTCAGTGGGAACAAACCGAAATTTTCTGGTTAGCCCAAATCGCCAAGCAAGTCGGCTTTATCCTAGACAATACGGAACTTTTGGCTAATGCCAAACGGCTACGTCAGCAAGCAGCAGATGAAAGCAAATGGACAGAACATTTTACCAATGCAATTCAAAAAATTCGTCAATCTCTCAACACTCAAGATATTCTCAACAATAGCGTAGAAGTGGTCAGACAAACCTTAAAGTGCGATCGTGTTGTAGTTTATGGGATCAACCCCAACAACAGTGGCATAATTGTTGCAGAATCTGTGACTAATGATTGGATCAAAGCTAAAGGAAAGGTAATTGACGAGCTAGGTTTTGAATCCCAGGATCAGCAACAATACCTGACTGGCAAAGTTCAAGCAATTAATAATATCTATCAATCTAACCTCACTCCCCGTTATATTGAGCAACTAGAAAAACTACAAGTTAAAGCTAATTTAGCGGCTCCTATCCTTAATGAAGGAAAACTTTTTGGCTTATTGGTAGCTCATCAATGTAACAACAACCGTCAATGGGAACAAACAGAAATTCGTTGGGTAGCTCAAATTTCTGCTCAAATCGGCTTTGCTCTCGAAAATGCCAAAGTAATCAAGCAACTAGAAAAGTCTGCCGAAGCAAACAAAGAGCTTGTTCAGCGCAAATATAAGCAAATAGAAAACCTGAAACAGGCAATAGTTGATGTTCTTGGCAAAAATGGATATGCCTATCAAAGTCTATCTCAAGAAGCGATGGGGCAGTCTGAAATTACGATTAATGTTTTATCCCAAATTAAAAAAACTGCTGATTCTTTAAATGCCATAGCTCTAAATATTAAACAAATCCAATTTCAAGGGCAACAAAATGAGCTAGCAGCCCAAACGACGCAACAAAGTTTAGAGCGTGGTGTGAAAAACCTCTCCAATGCTCAAGGTACAGTTGACAATGTGGCAATGGGATTAGAAGACTTTAGCAATTCTTGCCAAGAAATTTTTCAGACAGTCAAAACAGTCAAAGATTTGAGTAAGCAAATAGTCCAAAAATCTATGAATATAGCTAGAGCTATCAATAGTAATCAAATCCCAGACAGTGAGCAAGATTCTATTGTCAGCTCCTCAGACGCAATTTTTGCTTTGATGCAACAACTATTTGAAACAACAGCTAAAGTAGAACTGCAATTTGCCAATACTCAAAGTGAAATCAATAATAAAGCTGCTATTCTTGATTCTGGGAAACAACAATTAATAAGCGGAATTGGAGAATTTCAGTCAATTACTCCCAAAATAGACCAACTGGTTACTGTAAATCAGCAAATGACTAGCAGTTTAGAAAATACATCCCAATCCTTAGAAAATCAAATACAAAGCTCAAATTTTGCTAATGACTCAATTCAAGATGTAGTAGATGTTGCAGAAAAAATTTCAGAACAATCAATGATTATTACTGAATCTTTTCAACAGTTAGTAGAGCTGGTACAACAATTGTGACACACCTCTAGCATAAAGGCTTAGGGAGACTGGGGAGACAAGGGAGTCCTAAAGGATATATGCGAAGCGGTATCCCCTTGTGGGACACCTTCGGATAAGTGGGGAGATTGATAGGCAGTATATCTGAAGTGATTGGATATAGCTTATAGCTTGAGATTTGACTTGACTAAAAAATCAAAGTTGATTAAAATATCAACAAAGAAATTTAGTTGAATTGAGAATAGAACTTATGAATACCATTGCAGTATCTGATTCTGTGATAGATTCTTGTACCCTAATTTACGTCGAGGTGGATCAAAATTCCAATAAAGTATGGCAAGGTACAGTATTAACAAGCGGTGTGTTTATTGCAGAATGGGGCAGAATTGGCACGAAATTACAGAGTAAAACCTATCAGTTTAGTTCTCTGGGTTTAGCTCAAAATAAATTTGAACGAATTAAAAGACAAAAACTCAGAAAAGGCTATACAACAGCACCCATACTCACTAAAAATAGCTCTAACAAGGTTAACCTCAAACCTCAAGACTTAGATACCATTGCAGCCAAACAAATTCAACATGGTAAAGATCCTAGAGCCAAACAATTAATCCGTTATCTAGTAGAAGTTAATATTCACGATATTACTTCTCAAACTAACATTAGTTATAACTCTTATACAGGCAACTTTAGTACTCCCTTAGGATTAGTTACTCCCGAAGCCATTTCCCAAGCTAGAGACTATTTATTACAAATAGCTACTGCACCCAAAAAAAATAATCCTTCTATCAGAAATTTAATTAATAATTATCTAAGACTAATTCCCCAAAAACTAAATCATAAAATAGATTATCAGATTTTTTATTCCCAAGGAGAAATACAGCGTCAATATGAAATTTTAAATGCTTTAAGTGCTGCAATAGATATTAACAGCACTAACGACCAGCACAATATTTTTGAATGCAGTATTAAACGAGTTCCAGGTAGTACTCTGGCAGGAAGAAAAATCTTTCGAGAAATTCGTCAGCTATACAAATCAACAATCAATCAAAATCATTTATCAGCCAACTATAAATTGAGAAGATTATATGAAGTAAATATTCCTTCTATGACCCAAACTTTTACCAAAAAAGCAGCATCAATTGGTAATATTAAAACCCATTGGCATGGCACAAAAGCTAGTAATCTTTTAAGTATTTTCCAAGGCGGTTTAATTATTCCTCCTGCCAATGCAGTTCAGTGTACAGGGAGGATGTTTGGTAACGGCATTTATGGCTCAGAACAATCTACCAAAGCTTTAAATTATGCTACTAACTATTGGAATAATTCAGGAGATAATGCTCAAAGGGTGTTTATGTTACTCTGCGATTTTGCTATGGGTAAAGAATACCATCCCACAAGCCGAAGTGGTGGTTTTCCCATAAAAGGTTATGACAGTACTTATGTTAAACCAGGAACCATGAATGTAATCAATCAAGAAAGTATTGTTTATAGCACAGACCAAGTTAAGATTAAATATCTCTGTGAATTTCTTTAATTTGAAATACAACAATGTTTTAGCTAAGATTCTCTCATTAAAAGAATCAAGCAATTCATGAGTAAGTCATGGTTAAAAGTCTAATCAAGTTAACCTTTCCCTTATTGTTTTTAGCCACTGCAACAACTGTTTTTGGCTCTGGCATAGCTCAAACAGAATCACTAGCTAAAGATTTGGTTGTTTTGGATTCAGAATTAGGGGAAAAGCTTTTGTTCACCAGTAAAGCTCGTCGCGACTATTTACCTCTGTCACTAGAATTTCAAACACAAGATAATCTTGCTTATTGTGGCGTTGCCACCATAGTTATGGTACTAAATGCTTTGGAAGTTGAAGCCCCAATCTCTGAAAATCATACTATTCCTGGGTTTGTTTCCTATCGCTTTTTTACTCAACAAAATGTCTTAGAAAATAAGTCCATCCGTAATGTTATCGAGCCTGAATTAATTAGAAAACAGGGGATGACTTTACAAGAATTAGCAGGAATTTTTCAAACTTATGCTGTCAAAGTGCAAACTTTCCATGGGGAAGATATTACTTTAGAGCAATTCCGTCAATTGGCGATTCAAAATCTTCAACAACCGAAAAATTTTCTAGTGGTTAACTATTTACGTCGAAGTATGGGACAAAAAGGAGGAGGACATATTTCTCCTGTTGTTGCCTATAATGAATCGTCCGATCAATTTTTGATTCTAGATGTAGCTCGCTATAGATATTCTCCTGTTTGGGTTTCATCTTTATCTTTATGGAAGGCGATGAATACTGTGGATTCTGTATCTGGTAAGACAAGAGGATTTTTAATGATTGATCCCTAATCTTTGCTTGATTTTTTCCCACAATGGGTTCTAATGATTAGGATTTGCTGAAAAATTAATTAATTAAGTGACAAGTGATTAGCTTGCTAGTTTATCACTAATAAGACGATTCAAACTTACATTCTGTTCAGCAGCTTCTATTGCCAGCATTCGATGACGTTCTGGAGTTATTCTGATTTGAAACTTGCCACTATATTTTCTTGCGGAGATGGGGATAGGTGGTGGTTCATCGTTGGCTTCCATATCAGCAATAATATCTTTGACCAGATTAGTAATACCTTCTATTGCTTTGAGGTGATCTTCATCTAAATAAGAGAGGCTAGGGAATTCTGCACACAGTCCTACAAATTCTTGATCCTCTACTGACCAGACGACTCTATAAGCGTAATGTTTGTAGTTAATCATTTTCTGTTCTCTCCAGTTTTGCAATCGCTAATAAGACTTGTTTGACTTGATAGGGTTTTGCCATACCTTTCTTATTTTGTATGTTGACGAGCGAACCTGCTGAGGTCTCCTCAGCAAAGAAACGCGCGAGTCGTGACTCTGGGATCGCCTTGCCAGGGTGTTTTATAGACGCGGTGAGAAGTTCCTTTTTGTCTGGCTTCACCAAAATAATGGTCACAAACTTTAGCCAAATCATCAAACCTAACATCAAGGGGATTGTTTCGGATTTGAGCTACCAGTTTTTTAATCTGTGCCATAGTATCTAGTAAAATATTAGTTATATTAATGATACTATGTCAACCCTTATTGTTGATTTAAACAGACAATCAGCTCCTATTCTGCCACTTGCGATAGCAGAAGTATAGCCAAATCCACACTTCCAGAAGACTAAAGCTTTATTATTAGACAGAATTAGTCTAGAAAAAATTGAAACAGATATTTTGATTCAAGGTTATTCAAGTAAGAATTAATTGTTATTTGGGATATATATTTCAGTAAAATTTGTAAGAATTAAATTATTATTTAATATTTCAAGGAGAATTACGTATTTTTATACTAACTAGATATTTTGAAATTTTTATTTAGCATATCTTAATTAGTTATTCAATTAAAAAAATAATCTTAACAAATGAAGGGACTCCTCCCCATTATATCATTCGTTTCTATAATAAAAATTGTACTTATGACAACTTTAAGAGTAGCAACAGTATTTTTGATGAAAATTTAATAAGTCTTTAATACTACCATATAGTAATTCTTTTCGATGAATTTTTCTGGAGAAAATAAAAATTGTGGTATCGATATTTTTAATTTTCACAAGATATTCATTTTTTGAAGAAATACCTCACAAAATCCTCACATTAGCTGAATACAGTCTATTACTGTAACCCCAACATTTTTCAACTTGTTGGGGAGAAATTTCTATTTTACTTAGTAATACTTTGGCAAAGGATGTACGGTAATTATGGCTAATATTTCTGGAGACGACAATAACAACAACTTGGTAGGAACTATTGATGCCGATCTTATTGAAGGTTTGGGTGGCAACGACGTTCTCAGTGGTTTGGCAGGCAATGACACCCTCGATGGAGGAGAAGGGAATGATCGCTTAATTCCAGGTGCAGGAATAGATAGTGTCATTGGGGGAGCAGGAAGCGACAGAGCCGAATTTAATTACTCTGAAGAAACTGCCGATTTAACTGTTGATTATAGTGATATTAATAATGGAACTATCTCTGATGGTTCAACTATTGAAGAAGTAGAACAAGTCGTCTTTACCAGTGGTGTTGGTAACGATACTATCGATATTTCTGCAACTACCGTAGGTAGTACGGTTAATTCAGGAGATGGGAATGACTCCATTATCGGCGGTGTAGGCAGTGATGGACTCCGAGGACAAGCCGATAATGATACGATTCGTGGTGGAG
>JASJDF010000258.1 GCA_030065715.1 Xenococcaceae cyanobacterium MO_188.B19
AACGGCATTTCCCAAATGTTGGCACACAATGGACCAGTCTTATTGGATGTCAGGGTTAAGAAAAATGAAAACTGCTATCCTATGATTGCCCCAGGCAAGAGTAATGCACAGATGTTGGGCTTGCCAAAACGCGATAGCGAAGAAGATAGGGTGAAGTTTGTCGAGTGTAGCAGTTGTGGTGCAACTAATACCGTCAATCATAATTTCTGTCCTGATTGCGGAACTAAACTTTAGAATTATATTTTTCTAAACTTTTTTGAATCTAAGTAAAATAAAGCTTGTGGGGGCAACACACAAGATATTGCCCCCACAAATAAAATGATTGTCATTCGGATTTATTATTTTGTTTTGTTCTATTCTAAATATCTATGTACCTAATCGTTTTCCCAGCTTTCGTAAGCCACTAAGTCAGCGATAGTGTCTCTTAATAAGTATTCGCATCTTTCTAGTTCACACTCGATACAGACCCATTCACGAGCAGGGATATATTTACAAAGAGTATATATCGGTTGCTGACGGCTCAGAATACCTTGTTCAATCAATTGGCGAGCTTCTTCTTTGATAGACTCAATCGTATAGGAAGTAAGAGCGGAAGGATAAAGGTTTGCAGTACTCATATCAATATTGACCTAGATGATTTCTGGTTTTAATTAACTCACTATCAATATCAAACAACATTTGGATAAATAAAGCAAGATTTTTGCTGTATCAATAACTACAAATTACAGAAAATTTTTATTTTCTTCGACAATTCTCTAAAAAGTTAAGTTGATGGGTTACTATGGTGCTTTTTGCGATCGCGTCTCTATCTTTGGGTATTTGGTTATTTCTCTTACTGTTCTGGGGTCAATTTTGGCGGGCAGACCAGAAGCTCGATCCTAACACAAGTATCATACAAAGATATCCTCAAGTCGGAATTATAATTCCTGCCAGAAATGAAGCAGAATTAATTGCTCAAAGTTTGACTTCTCTGTTCAAACAAGACTATTTGGGAGATTTTTCCCTAGTGCTGGTGGATGATAATAGCACTGACTCAACTCAAGCGATCGCTAAACAAACTGCTGAGGCACTACAATTAAGCCATAAGCTCGAAATTATC
Source organism: Xenococcaceae cyanobacterium MO_188.B19 (assembly GCA_030065715.1). Taxonomy (GTDB): domain Bacteria; phylum Cyanobacteriota; class Cyanobacteriia; order Cyanobacteriales; family Xenococcaceae; genus JASJCP01. Next base: position 1,100 of record JASJDF010000258.1, read on the forward strand.
GCGGGAAAACCTTTACCAGAGGGGTGGAAAGGGAAACTATGGGCAATGGAACAGGGTATTAAATATACCCTTAACCAAGAATCCCCCCCTGAATACCTCCTATTAACTGATGCTGATATTCAACATCACCCGACAAGTCTTACTGAATTAGTAACCAAAGCTGAAGCAGAAAAACTAGATTTGGTTTCACTGATGGTTTTATTAAGGTGTGAGAGCTTTTGGGAAAAGTTATTAATCCCATCTTTTGTGTTTTTCTTTCAAAAGTTATACCCTTTTCGTTGGGTAAATAATCCTCAAAGTTCTATGGCTGCTGCTGCTGGGGGATGTATTTTGATTCGTCCTGAAGCTTTAGCCAAAATCGGGGGCATTCAAACAATTCGTAATGCCCTAATTGATGACTGTACTTTAGCAAAGACCATAAAATTTGCTGACCCCAAATACCCCTCTCCTATTTGGTTAGGACTTAGTTCCTCTGTTGTGAGCCTACGTCCTTATCAGTCATTAAAAAGTATTTGGGATATGGTAGCCCGTACTGCTTATAATCAGCTAAACTACTCCCCCTTATTACTTATTGGTACTTTATTAGGTTTAACTTTAGTCTATCTAGTTGCACCGATTGCTACTGTTTTGGGTTTTTTGACTCACAATTACGGACTAGCAATTGTCGGGGTTTTAGCCTGGTTGTTAATGAGTCTGGCATACTTGCCAACTGTGAGACTTTACCAACTATCTTTTATTTGGGTTCTAGCTTTACCTGCGATCGCTTTTTTATATGGTCTGATGACTATCGATTCTGCTCTTAGACACAGAAGAGGTCAAGGGGGTGCTTGGAAAGGGAGAGTTTATCAGCAGTAACCATGTCAAAATATTATGACATTAATCAGGATTTCTCAACTATTTTGAGCAATCAGCTATAGCCAGGGATCGCTAATGTCATGAAATCAAGATATTAATTCTTAACAAAGCCTATTCTCTCGTGAGGGAGTCTCAATTTTTGCTTTTGCCCCCTTGATCCCAAAGGGTAAATTGATCTTAGATATTAATAGTTAAAAATACCCACGTAACCTAAAAGTTGTAAGACTAATAGAAAAGGTTAAGTCAATATATCCCATGAATTTTGGCTTACTCACCCAGCTTTAGCACTGCCAACGATTAGTTACCATAACCCAAAAAATCGGAGGCTCCATCTAAATGGCAAAGAAACGCCCCCCTCTAGAAGAAATGACTCTCAGGCAACTACGAAAAGTTGCTAGTGAGCTTGGCATATCACGCTACAGTCGGATGCGTAAAGCGCAACTTCTGGATGCGATAAAAACAATCATACAAAAAACTGAACAAGAAAAACTATTTCAAGATTCATCACCTATTCAGGAGGAACAACAAGTGGAAGCTACAAAATTTCAAGTTGGTCAGGAAACAAGTGCTAATGACACACTATCTTCTGTAGATCAAGATTTGGGAGAACTTCCTGGTGGCTACGGTGAAAGTCGCATCGTTCTACTTCCCAGAGATCCCCAGTGGGCTTACTGCTATTGGGATGTTCCTAACGAACATAAAGAAGAATTACGTAGTCAAGGTGGACAACAGTTAGCATTGCGAATTTATGATGTCACTGATATCAACCTTGAGCAACAAGCACCTCATAACGTACAAGAGTATCTCTGTGATGAAATGGCAAGAGAGTGGTACTTGCCGCTTCCCGTTAGCGATCGCGATTATGCAGTAGATATCGGCTACCGTTGTGCAGATGGTCGTTGGCTAAGTTTGGCTCGTTCTGCATCAGTTCGCATTCCCCCCGTCTATCCCTCTGACTGGATTGAAGATAACTTTGTCACTGTTGACTGGGAGCAAGATTTACGAGGTCAAACCGTCTTTACCCTTGTACCTCCTAGTAAGAAAGCTGCTACTGGTACTGGTGAGGTCAGAAATACCGGCATTTATGAACAAATCTTTGACATGACCAAATCTGTAGAAGCCATGAGAGTTGCTGGTTCTCTATTTGGTTCTATGCAACAGGCTCCAGAACAAGCATTAAGTTCCTATGTCTTCCCCTCTGGCGTAGGAATGTGGGCTGTTCCCAATGTTTCTGGCTTAAATATGTCAGGTGTGGGCATGATGTCTGGTGCTGGATTCGCTTCTGCACCTCCTGCTCGTCCCCGTAAATTCTGGTTAATCGCAGATGCAGAACTCATTGTTTATGGTGCAACTGAACCCGATGCCACAGTTACTATCGGTGGTCGTCCTATCAAACTCAATCCAGATGGTACATTCCGCTTCCAGATGTCCTTCCAAGATGGTGTTATCGACTATCCTATCGTCGCTGTAGCTGCGGATGGAGAACAAACTCGTTCTGTTCACATGAACTTTGAGCGTCAAACTCCTTCTCGCAATACTAATACTAAGGAAGAAGCTGTAGAGGAATGGTTTGTCTAAACTATAAATCTAGAACTACAAACTTTAGTAAGTAGTTATCTGACTCATAATTTTTACCTCCAACGCGATTCTAATTAAAGATCGAATTGGAGGTTTTTTATAATTTTGTCTCAAATTATCATAAGTACTCTATAAGAACTATAAATTTCTCCCTTGTCTTCAACACTTATTTAGTAACTCCAGTTGAGCCAAACCCCCCGTCACCTCTGGAAGTCGTACTTAATTCTGCTACTGTTTCAATTTCTGCGTGAATAACTTGCGTGATGACCATTTGAGCGATTCTCATCTCCTTAGAGACAACAAACGGACTTGTGCCATGATTGATTAAAATAACTCCTATTTCCCCTCGATAGCTTGCATCGACTGTCCCAGGAGTATTTAGAACTGTAATAGAGTGTTTGAGTGCTAGTCCGCTTCTAGGTCGTATTTGAGCTTCAAAACCCTTGGGAAGTTCTATGGCAATGCCAGTATGTATCAGTTTAGTTTCTCCTGGTAATAGGGTTTGCTCCTCAGTAGAATATAAATCAAGTCCAGAATCTCCTGAATGTCTGTATTCAGGGATAATTGCCGATGGACTAAGTTTTAAGACTTTAATTTTTAGCATCTAAAATTTAGAATTTACCACTAGATTGAGTTGTGGGAAGTTGATAACTCAATAGATAGAGTAGCAACGCTAATACTAAAAATCCATAGGGAAGATAAGATGGATTGCTAATTTGCTCTAACAAAGCAGGAGTAACAGTTTTACCAATATATGCTGCATAAAACAAATAACTTAGTGCTACATGACCACATCGCTCTTGTAGCAAGGCAAATATAGTCGCAAAAACTGGTCCATAAAGAAAAGCTGCTCCAGCAAAGAAAAAGCCAAAAGCAGGAATTAAGGTTAGGGAAAGAGTCACTACTCCTGCTAGTAAAAGTAACCTTAACCTAGTCATAGGGTTCGGATTAACCCAGATGCTAAGATTGAGCCTGCCCAGGGTTAATCCTACCCAATACATCGACAACATAGCACTAGTCTGGTTAACACTCCAGCCCATGCTACTCAAATAAGTTCCACTCCATGTCCCTAAAGAGCTTTCTAAACCGACATATAACAAAATCACTAACCAAAAAGGACTTGCCTCTTTCCAGGGAACTTTATCTCGCTTTGGGACATAGTTGGAAACCAAAGGAGCTTTCCATGCCAATACTATCGAACCTAATGCTAAGGCTGCTACTAGCCCAAAAGCTCCTGGGGTTGCTACAATAATTCCATGTAAATACAGACCAATAAATCCCGCCACAGTTAAGCGACGTTGGGTCAAAATTTGAGTAGTCATATGCTCTTTAGGAAGATTACACCAAGATTATTCTTGGTAATCAGTTTCAATTTGAATATCTAAAGTATCTTCATCAACATAAACATATAAAACATTAGGACGACAGCATACTTGACAATCTTCTGTGTAAGATTGCTGCATTCCTGCACTTAAATCGATAAAGGTACTATTAGATTCACCACAAAAAGCACAAATATATTCAGCAGTTGTTTGCATAATAGAAAAAAATGACAGAAATATTAATATCTCATTTGACAGACCTGAGATGAACTATTATCGATCGCAACTTCAATTGTTTTGTCATTAGTAAGAGTTAAAAATTCAGTAATAGCTTTCTTAGCTTTAGTATCTGCTTCCTGTAGAATTCCCTGATTGCAAGCACTATCAACTATTTTATCGAGAGTTTTTTGCTGTGCCAAAATTTGTAATTGGGGTGCGACATCGGGTCCCAAATTGAGAAAACCTCGGTCATAGTGATAGATGTTAGAAGCCTTAACATCTATTTTGCTATCAAGTATTTCCGCAGCAGGTAGCACAATAGCAATTTTATTAGGACTTACTGTAATATCTTCCTGCCCTAGTTTCCCCAAATCAATTCCAGCTTTTACTTCTCCACGAGCCATATACAATAATTTAGTTCTACCTATTACCCAATCTTTCCCTAAAACGCGATCGGCAGATGCGGGTACTATAGTTTCCATACGATGCACAGTAGTGGTTAATTCTTGAATACCCTGGATTTTTTCTAAGACAACAGCAGAATTATCTATTTCTAGTTTGGGTAATGGGGGATTAAATAGACTTGTTAAAGTTGTAAATATGCGATCGCCTGTTTGCCAAATACCCCAAAGTAGCAAGGAGAAAACAGTTACACTACTACCTACGCCAAGATACAGTATATATTTCCAAGATTTATTAGAATGAGAAGACATAAGATAGTAAAGAGCTGATATAAATTAGGAAAAAAAGAGGGGAAGATGGAAAATTAAACTGATCGATTTTGTTTTTAAAAATCTTTCTTATCAATAATATAAACCGATTACTGATTAACTATTACTTTCCTCACAAAAAACTTGTTCAGCAATTCCTGAAGAGAATCAAAGACATTTTTAAAACTGCTCTATCAAGTATATGGATAAATATAGTTGTGGTTGTTCCTTCCCTCGTTACAATAGGATACTGCACACAAATTTAAGATGAAATTGATAGTAAGAGGTGTTTTGTGACAGTTAGAGTAAGGATTGCTCCTTCCCCCACAGGAAATTTGCACATTGGTACAGCTAGAACTGCTGTATTCAATTGGCTCTATGCTAGACATTATGATGGTAAGTTTATTTTACGGGTTGAAGATACCGATAAAGCGCGATCGCGTCCCGAATATACAGAAAATATTAAATCAGGTTTAGCTTGGCTAGGTTTAAACTGGGACGAGGGACCTTTTTTCCAGACTCAACGTTTAGATAAATATCAAGAAGCAATTAAGACTCTGTTAGATAAAGGTTTAGCGTATCCTTGCTATTGTACTACCGAAGAACTAGACCAGATGCGGGAATCCCAAAAAGCTCAAGGTTTAGCACCTCGTTATGATAACCGTCATCGCAATTTAACTGACGAAGAAAAAGCAGCACTAGAAGCAGAGGGACGCAAACCCGTAATTCGGTTTAAAATTGATGACGATCGCGAAATAGTATGGCAAGATGCGGTAAGAGGAAGGGTAACATGGCAAGGTAGCGATCTAGGAGGAGATATGGTGATCGCTCGTGCTAGTGATAGTTCTGATGTGGGACAACCTCTATATAATTTAGCTGTAGTAGTGGATGATGTGGATATGAACATTACCCATGTGATTCGTGGGGAAGATCATATTGCTAATACAGCCAAGCAAATCTTGCTTTATGAAGCTATGGGAGCAGAAGTGCCAGTATTTGCCCATACTCCTTTAATTTTGAACCAAGAAGGCAAAAAACTTTCTAAGAGAGATGGGGTAACATCCATTGATGATTTTCGTAAGATGGGCTTTTTACCAGAAGCTTTAGCTAATTATATGACTCTTTTGGGTTGGACTCCTCCCGAATCTACAGCAGAAATTTTTACCCTAGTAGAAGCAGCAGAAAAGTTTGATTTAGAAAGAGTCAATAAAGCTGGAGCAAAATTTGACTGGGCAAAACTAGACTGGATTAATAGTCAGTATCTTCATCAGATGTCTGCTTCAGACTTAATAGATTTACTGGTACCCTATTGGTCAGAAGCAGGATATGAAGTAGATTTAGATAACAATAGAGATTGGTGGGAAACTCTCACTGCTATGGTGACTCCTAACCTAACTCGTTTGGCAGATATAGTAAAAGAAACTCGCTTGTTATTAACTGAATCTGTGGAATATACCCCAGAAGCAGTAGAATTTATGCAACAAGAAGGAGTCAAAGAGGTTATCGAGCAAGCTATCTCTGCAATTGCTGAAACTCCATCCCTAGAAATAGCAGATGGCAAAGCTATTATCAAGACTATTACTAAAGCTTTGAAAGTAAAAAGAGGCTTGGTAATGCGTTCTTTACGGGCTGGATTAACAGGAGAAATGCACGGTCCCGATTTGATCCAATCTTGGGTATTATTACATCATAAAGGATGGGATAAAAAGCGTCTCGAAAAAGCAATAAGTCTTATTTAATACTGGTAGGGTGGGCGACCGAAGGAAGTCCTAAAGGATATATCCGCAGGTGTATCCTTTAGGACACCTTCGGATATACTTTAGTGCATTGCTCACCCTACTTTATTTAATCAAAACTAAAATGAATTATTCTGTAGGAATTGATTTTGGAACTTCTGGTGCTAGGGGAATTGTCATAAATCAACTCAAAGAAATTGTTTATAATGTTGACTATTCTTTTCCTAGTTCAGAAACAGATGATCGAGCAACAGTTTGGCAAAAAACCTTATATTGCTTATTAGACAATATCCCACTTAATATTAGACAAAAAATAAACGCGATCGCGATAGATGGCACATCCTCTACAATGCTACTATGCGATGAAACGGGAAAGCCTTTAGATGATCCTATTTTATACAACGATGATCGGGGAAAAATAGTTTTAGATATTATCAAAGATATTGCACCAGCTAATAATGTGGTTATAAGTGCTACTTCTAGTCTGGCAAAACTACTCTGGTGGCGACAACAACCTATATTTACTAAAGCCGTTTATCTGCTTCATCAAGCAGATTGGTTAAGCTTTCTACTTCATGGCAAACT
>JASJDF010000259.1 GCA_030065715.1 Xenococcaceae cyanobacterium MO_188.B19
AACATCTTAGTCCATGAGGGAAAAACAGAAGCGGATTCTAAAGAGCTAGAAAGTCAATGGCGTACTTTAGTAGAATTAGCAGCAGTCTTAGGTTTTGCTGCTCAATTAGAAGCAGAGACAGATAGCAACAGTAATGGTTTAACTGATGCAGCAATTGAAGCTTTGATCGAGCAACGCAAAGAAGCCAGAAAGTCTAAAAACTGGTCAGAAAGCGATCGCATTAGAGATGAATTAAAGGCGCAGGGTATTGCCCTAATAGATACTAAAGAAGGTACAACTTGGCATCGGGGATAAAAGCAATAAATAGTTCCACTTATGATACTCAGAAATGGAAGCGTTTATTTTTGAGACTCCTTGGCTGATGACTCAAATTGTTGCAGCAATTGTTTGAAACGAAGGTAGGCTTCTTCTGGAGTCAAAAGTTCCGATGTTTGACCGTTAGTCAGGGAAAATTGCCAGCAGTCTGGAAACAGATGTACGGTTAAATTAGATATCAATCCTAATTTCATAGCTCTTTTTCCTAATCTTTCTGCTGCTTCCCCTAAAGTTAGTACATCATGGAAAGGATATTTTGAGAATTTGTGGTCGCAGTCTGCTGTCAACATGGATCTATCTCCTGATCTCTGTAGCGCTCCAAACTAGGTTTTCTTGTCTAAAATTTTCAGTTTTTTTCTTGACAAAATTACCTAAAAATGCGTTTGGTTATAATTAGATTATAGACTAGTACTCTGTCAACAAAAAAGAGGGAAAGCAAATTAATTAAGACTCTTGGCTTACTTTTTTACGGTGGTAAAGCTGGGCAACTATGGGGATTGTTAATTATGAAAGTATTAATTACAGGAGCCAGTGGGAGATTAGGAAGGTTTGTAATTCGTGAACTAGCTGATAAACATGAATTAGTACTCACCTCTCGTAGTAAACCACCAGAAGAGTTTTCCAGTTTTCCTTGGGTAAAAGCAGACCTTAATTGTTTTAAAGATTGTCAACTTGCTGTGACAGGAGTGGAAGCAATTCAACACTTAGGGGCTGAAGCAGAACCATCCGATCATCCTGAACTACGGAGGGAAAAGGAAAAACAAGGAATTCCTTTTGATGCAACTTTCAAAACCAATCTACTGGGAACCTATTACCTGTTACAAGCAGCGGTAGAAGCTGGGGTAAAGGTTTTTGTGATGACAGGAAGTAATTGTGCTTTTGGTCATGGATTCCGTATTAGTCAGACTGCTTTTCCGATTAAGAGTTTACCTATTGATGAAAATCATCCTTGCTATCCCGAAGACTCCTATAGTTTTTCCAAAAAGGCAGCAGAAGATTTATTGGCAACCTATAGCCGTGCTTATGGCATCCGTACTTACGTCATCCGTCCAGCAGGAATTAGAAACGAATTCCAACGACGACAAATTGCTCATGAGGCTAGACCTGCACAGGAGTGGGACTCTTGGCTATGGGGTTGGGTGGGGAGCGAAGATTTAGCCAAGGCTCATCGGCTACTGTTAGAAGCTGCTCTCGAATTACCACTTCATGATTTTTATGTAGTTAATGGAGACGATACTACAGCTTTAGAACCGTCTCTAGAACTGGTGGAACGCTTTCAGCCTGAACTTCTCTCCATAGCAGATAAGCTGACTGGTCATCAAGCTTTTTTCAACTGTGACAAGATCAAAAAAATGGTGGGGTGGCAACACACAACTTCTTGGAGGCGTTATCTAAAAGATGAATGATCAAGTACGCATAGGAATTGTTGGTGCTGGTAGTGTATCTCTACGAGGCATTCTGCCCCACTTGACTCTAGAAGACGTAAAAGAACAAGTAACAGTAACAGCAATCTGCGATCCAGTACCTGGACGCGCTGAAGCTGCTGCGGATAAGTTTGATGTTCCCCAGGCTTTTGAAGACTATGAGGATTTGTTAGCTTCAGGCAATGTCGATGCAATTACCATCGCCTCTCCCATTGGGGTACACTATCAACAAGGCAAACAAGCGATCGCAGCAGGCATTCATGTTCATTTTAATAAGTCGATGACAACTACTGTGGCAGAAGCAGATGAGTTGATTCAACTGGCTCAGGAACGAGGAGTTAAGCTAGTAGCTTCCCCTGGAGAAATGTTACGTCCTCTATATCAGCAGATTCGCCATTTAGTCTCAACAGGAGCTTTAGGAACCCCAATTTGGGCGATCGCAGGTGCTGCTTTTGGCGAGTATCACGAACAAGAATCGGTGCGACAAGGGGATAGCATCTTATCAAACATCAATCCAGAGTGGTATTTTCGTGCTCCAGGAGGGGGACCACTATACGACATGACCGTTTACGGATTGCACGTATTAACAGGGATATTAGGGGCAGTCAAACAGGTTACAGCTTTATCAGGGATACGGTTACAGGAAAGGGAATTTCAAGGCAACAAGATTACCTGTGATATGGATGATAATACTCTGATGCTGCTTGATTTTGGGGATTCTCTCTATGGTTTTGTCTATGGAGTAGCTGCGGGAGAATTACCGAAACAGCATGTGGGACAACCAATTATTTTTGGCACTAAGGGGATGATTGAAGGCAACACTCTTAATGGTCAACCCATCGATTATCCAGGCAAAGAGGAAGATGATTTAACATCAGATTATAATATCTTGCCTCATGTAGTAGGGTTTCATCGTTTAATTGAAGAATGCCACGTTTTTGAGGATATTATGCAATTGGTCGATTGGATTCGGGAAGATCGCCCAACAATTGTTACTGCCGAACATGCTCGTCATGTGATTGAAATTATTGAGGCTGCCTATCGTTCTGCTAAAACTGGGAAGGCTCAAACATTGAGAACTACGTTAGTAGTTAGTAGTTAGTAGTTAGTAGTCCTAAAGGATACCGTTCGCATATTAGTGGTTAGTGGCTTTAGTTGAGGAGTGTAAAAAATCTTGATGAGTAGCTATCAATTTCCTGAGCAGTTTATCTTTGGTGCAGCTACATCAGCTTATCAAATTGAGGGAGCAGCAGACATAGATGGTCGTTTGCCTAGTGTTTGGGATACTTTCAGTGCTACTCCTGGTAGAGTCAGAAACGGAGATACAGGGTTAGTTGCTTGTGACCATTACCATCGTTACCGTGAAGATATTAAGTTAATGGCTTCCTTGGGTGTCAAGCATTATCGCTTTAGTTTATCTTGGTCTCGTCTGATTCCTGAAGGCAGAGGGACGGTTAATAAAGCAGGGCTGGACTTTTATCAGCGGTTAGTGGATTGCCTCTTAGAATATGATATTACGCCCTATATCACTCTATTTCATTGGGATAGCCCTCAAGCTCTGGAAAATCTCTATGGTTCTTGGCAAAGTCGCGAAATAGCGCAAGATTTTGCTGATTATGCTGCCTTAGTAGTTAGTCATTTAGGCGATCGCGTTACCCATTGGATTACCCTTAATGAAATTAGTTGCTTTACTCATATGGGCTATGGTGTGGGGAAAATTCCTGTTCATGCTCCTGGAACTATCGTCAAAAACCGTAAAGCTATTTGGCAAACTTCCCATCATGCTCTATTAGCTCACGGATTAGGTTGTCAGGCAATTCGAGCTACTTCCCCTGTGCCATGCTCTGTCTATTTGGTAGATAACTTTGTGGTTACTGTACCTCTTGAGGAAAATGATGCTAATATAGCTGCTGCTAAAACTGCTTTTGCCCTTGCTGGAGCCAATGGGGGAATTATTTTTCCTGCCCTCACTGGAGCTTATAGTGAGCTGCTGCTGGCTCAATTAGGTGAAGATGCTCCTGACGATTTAGATATTATTCATCAGCCTCTGGATGGTTTGGGGATTAATATTTACTCTGGAGTTTATGTACGAGCTAAATCAGGGAAACTGGGTTATGAAATGCTCAAATTTCCCCCTGGTTATCCTCGTCTCCATATGCCTTGGCTGCAAATAGTACCAGAAGCACTCTACTGGGCGGTACGTCACGTCAGTGAAACCCTCAAGCAAAAAAATCTTCCTGTTTTAATCACAGAAAATGGTTGTGCAGCCCAAGATCAACTCCAACAAGGAGAAGTGCTAGATAGCGATCGCATTTTCTACTTACGACAGCATCTTCAAGCTGCTCATCGTGCTGTCAGTGAAGGCTATCCCTTGGCAGGATATTTCGTCTGGAGCTTACTGGATAATTTTGAATGGTCTTGGGGATATGACCGTCGTTTTGGCATTATTTACGTTGACTATCCTAGTCAAACTCGAATTCCCAAAGCCAGTGCTAAGTGGTACTCTGAATGTATCCGACAAAATCGAGCAGTTTGATCGATAGGTGTCCTAAAGGACTCGCAGTGAGGACTTTATATCAGAGAAAGCCTAAATGTATGAAAACTATCTATAATAGTTGAGAGATTTTGTTTTCGTTTAACTAGTCACCAATACTTAAAACCCAACATCTGGTGTGAGCATTTAATATTTAATAATGTGGAGTTACTTAGATATAGCGATCGCAAAAAAAGACTTGTAATATTTTTGTCGTTTTTGTAACATAAAACAGAAAACCAAAATTCCCTAGCCAAATCTAAATTCTAAACTTCATCCTTTTAAAAGACTAAAAGCTATTCATAACATGAGCATCCAAGGAATTGATCTTCATTCATTTTCTCGTTTAAAAAAATCCTAACTAGACTTTGCTGAATAAATCTACAACCTTTGTAAATCAATACTTTGAAGGTTGTTGAATCTAGATAAAGTGCCAGAAACTAGGCTTGTGAGCCTCAAAAATCTAGCATTTATCAATAGCTTGACGAGGAAAAATCACAAAAACTCGATATGAAACTAGGGTTCCTGTTGTCTATTGCCTACTTTCACCAGAGACTTTTTCGTGCCAACCCTAACTAAGAACTCTGTACTCACAGCGACTACGTTTGATCGCTCCGAACTCACGTTTATTCACAACTAATTTGTCAAATCGAGAGCAAAATCATGGCATCTTTTCGGGATATTCTCGGTTATTATCGCCCATATAAAGCGATCGCATTTTTCAGCATCGCAGCATCCAGTTTATTTGAAATAATCGATTTAGTTGTACCTTATGTTATTGGACAAATTCTCAATGTTTTATCTAATCAAGCTTTAGATGCACCAGTTCAATTTTTAATTGAGCAAGTAGCCCATATTACTAATTTAGAAGCGGGAAAATTTTTCACTTTAGGAGTATTATTGGGTTTAATTTTTCTGGTTACTGTAGTTAGAGCTCCCATTCAGCCTTGGATTGGCTCGTGGTTTCATTGGGAAATCTCTTTAAGAGCTAGAAAAGATCATCTACGTGGAGTAATAGCCAAAATTTTAACTCTGCCTCTGGGATTTTATGACGAACATAATCCAGGTCGGATTGCAGGTAGAATTGCCAGAGGAATTGAAAATCACACTTGGACTTATCCTGAAATTGCGGGACAACTGTTACCAAAATTAGCCAGAATTCTGGGAATATTCCTAATTATCTGGTTAATTGAACGATGGATCGCTTTGGCTTTTCTAGTTTCTTTTATTTTCATTCTCTCATTCAGTCTGACCCAGTTACAGAAATTAATTAAGCAAGAAGCAATTATTGACCGACATATCGAAAATACCGACAGTCGTACTTCCGAAATCATTACCAATATCAAAACAGTCAAAGCTTTTGCCACAGAAGCCCAAGAATTAGAAAGACAAAGACAAAGATTCAACCGAGAATATCAAGTCATCACTTTTCGCATCCATAAAGGCTACGTCATGTTAGCTACTTGGGAGCGCACCATGATTCAAACTTGTGTATTCCTAATTCTGCTGTTCACCCTTGTAGCTGCGGTAAGAGGGACAATTTCTTTGGGGCATTTTATCACCACCCTAACCATCTCTAGCATGGCTTATGCAGAATTAGAACCCATTACCCAATTAGCGGAAGTTTTCGCTCGTCGCTATGCTTCCATGAGACGGTTTCACCAATTTATGCAGCTCCCAATCGGAGAGGATGCTGCTAGTTTAGCCAAAGAAAATTTAACCACTAATCCTTACCAATTCACGGGAAAACTAGAATTACAACATCTCACCTTTGGTTATGATGCTAGTCGTCCGATTCTACAAGATATCAATTTACTGATTGAACCCTATCAAACTGTAGCTTTAGTAGGACGTTCTGGTTCAGGTAAATCCACTCTAGTTAAACTGCTGTTCCGCTATTTTGAACCCAATCAAGGCAAAATTCTGATCGATGGCAAGGATATCACCACTTTAGATGTTACTGCCTATCGTCGCAGACTCGCGATCGTGCATCAAGATGTGGATATTTTTAACGGTACTATCTTGGATAACCTCACTTACGGTAATCCTCAAGTCAGCTTATCGAAAGTAGAACAAGCTTGTCATATTGCCAGAGTAGATGAATTTATTAACGAATTACCTCACGGTTATTACACAATTGTTGGGGAAAGGGGAGTACGTCTTTCTGGAGGACAAAAACAGCGTTTAGGTATTGCTAGAGCCTTAGTTGTCAATCCTGATATTCTAGTATTTGATGAAGCTACTGCTAGTTTAGACTATGAATCAGAAAGGTCTATTCAATTAGCAATGCGATCGATTCTGGGTACTAGAACGACTCTAGTAATTGCCCATCGCTTGAGTACTATCCGCGAAGCCGATCAAATTGTGGTACTAGATAAAGGAAAAATTGTGGAAGTAGGAAGCCATGAGGAATTATTAAATCATGGTGGTATTTATCATCGCCTTCATTCTCTACAAGAAACAGGAGAGTTAATGTAGTGAAAATAAAGATTTTTTCATCGATAGGGCGATTTTCCTATTTTAAAGTGTCGTAGTGACCACCTATAGCAAAAATATAAATATATTGATCATCAAATTTATAAACAATTCGATCTTTTTGCGATAGTCTTCTAGACTATAAACCAGATAAGTTGTGTTTAAGAGGCTCTGGTTTTCCTATTCCATATCTAGGATCGTTTCTCAACATTTCTTTGAGAATTGTACAAAGATTTTTATGAAGCTTTTTATCAGTTTCTCTAAGTTTTTCGTAACTATTCCAAGTATTTCCTTCAAATACCAGAGATCGCATCTATTTCCTCATCTGTAGGAGAATAACCTTGATTTTGGTTATGGGTAGCAATTGATTCAGTAATCTGTTGCATTAAACTATCATTTTGTAAGATATATAAGGTTTCCTGTTCTCTTTCCCAGTCTTCTGCACTAATTATTACGAAATCTTCTCCATTGCGACGAGTCACCTTAAGGGGTTGATATTCATCCACAACTTTTTCAACGAAGCTTTTCAAATTATCTCTAAACTTATTTACACTGATGCTATCCATAATAATACTTTTCTGGAATTCAAAAGTACGGTATCACTGTACATTAATAGTTTAGCAATCTCACAAGCTTGAAAAAAGCCATATACTAAATATAATTCTTAATTCAGAAATTAAAAATGCTTCAGTCTGTAGAAGGAATTTATCGCAACGGTAAAATAGAATTACTAGAAAATCCTTGTAGTGTTGAAGGGACAAAAGTAATCGTTACCTTTTTAACATCAACTTCTAATTCAGTAGATTTATCATCTCGCGGTATTACAAAAGAACAAGCTGCTAATCTAAGAACTAGATTACAAAGCTTTGCTGAAGATTGGGAAAGTCCAGATATGGATGCTTACGATGCCTTATAGTCGAAGAGAAGTAGTTTTAGTATTGTTCCCTGATTCTAATTTGCAAACTGCCAAACGTCATACTTAAATATTTATTCTTAAAACCAGAGTTTATTTTAGAGTTTTATAGTGATTGCTTATAGCAAAGATGTAGATATATTTATCATCAAACTTATATACAATTCTATCTGTTTGTAATATTCTTTCATCAAAGTAATCTAAAATTTTTTCTAATAAATCTAATTCAATAATATCTTCATCTATTAATTTTAATTCAGACAATACTTCATATCTTATAAAACCATATGAATCCAATTCTACAAAATCATATTCTACAAAATCATATGAATCCAAGAAATCCTTGAGTTCGATAGTTTCTATAAAATAAGTTTTTGTTAATAATATTGATTTTTTTATTTTCAAATATCGTATTTTTTCAAAATTAATTTTT